>JAFNFZ010000229.1:0-147 GCA_017885485.1 Chloroflexota bacterium | reverse complement strand
GCTGGCCGACTTCATCGGCCTGGACACGCTCTATTTCATCGCCTGCGCCATGTACGAGGAACTGAAAGACCCGGCCTATCTGCCGCCCGTCCTCCTGAAGAAGATGGTCATTGCGGGGCAACTGGGGCGCAAGAGCGGCAAGGGCTT
>JAFNFZ010000228.1 GCA_017885485.1 Chloroflexota bacterium | reverse complement strand
ATCATGCGCCTGATGCGCTCCAGCATGCTGGAGTCGCTGGGCAAGGGCTATGTCCTCACCGCCCGGGCCAAGGGCCTGGATGAGAGGACGGTGGTCAACAAGCATGCCCGGAGGAATGCCCTCATTCCGGTGCTGACCATCTCCGGCTACCTCTTTGCGGCTCTCGTCAGCGGGGTAGTCATTACCGAGACCATCTTCAACTTCAAGGGTGTGGGTTGGCTGGCCTGGCAGTCTGCTGTTCAATTGGACATCCCCACCGTTCTGGGGTTCGCCCTGTTCACCGCCACTGTGTTTGTCCTGGCCAATCTGGTGGTGGACCTGCTCTATGCCCGGATAGATCCCCGGGTGAGGTTGGGAGGTCGGGCCAAATGACCGACTGGAGATTCATGTTGCACCAGTTGCGCCGCAATCCCCTCTCGCTGGCGGGCATTATCATTATCCTCATCTTCGTCATTGTCGCTGTCTTTGCCCCGCTGATCGCGCCGACTCCGGAGGGCCAGCGCGATCCCTATAAGATACCCCGCGAAGGCTACTCGCCCGTACCGCAGCCGCCCAGCGGTGAGCACTACTTCGGCACCACGGAGGGCCAGTACGACATCTTCTACGGCGTCGTCTGGGGCGCCCGCTCTGCTTTCAAGGTGGGCTTGGGGGTCATTGGCATAGTCCTTCTTATCGGCATTGTGCTGGGCAGCCTGGCCGGCTACTTCGGGGGCATCATTGACGAGGTCATCATGCGGGTGACCGATGTCTTTCTGGCCTTCCCCTCCCTTATCCTGGCCATGGCCCTCACTGCTGCCCTCGGCCCCAGTCTCAGAAGCGTTCTTATCGCCATAACTGTGGTCTCCTGGCCGTCTTATGCCAGGGTGATTCGGGGGGACATCCTCGCTGTCAGGGAGGAAGACTACGTTGAAGCCGCCCGGGGAGTGGGCGCTTCGCATTTCCGGATAATCGCCAGACACATCCTGCCCAACTCCATCTACCCTGCCCTGATCATGGCCTCTCTGGACATCGGCGCGGTGGTCCTCTCGGCAGCAGCCCTCAGCTTCCTGGGTTTGGGAGTGCCGGAGGGATATGCCGACTGGGGGCAGATGATCCAGTTCGCCCGCAACTGGATTGTGGGACCGCCGGGCAATCCTCTGGCCTACTGGTACACGGTAATGATTCCTGGCCTGTTCATTCTCTTCTTCGTCCTGGGATGGAACCTGCTGGGCGATGCCTTCCGCGACATCCTTGATCCCAGGTTGGCCCGGAGATAGCCATGAAAGAACTGGTCAAGATCAGCGGTCTGACGTTGCGGTTCTATACCTATGAGGGGGTTGTGCTGGCCCTGGACAATCTTGACCTTGGCATTGACCAGCGAGAGACCCTGGGCCTGGTGGGAGAGACAGGCTGTGGCAAGACCATGACCGCCTTGTCCATACTGCGTTTGATCCCTCCCCCGGGCAAGATAGAGTGTGGCAGCATCCTGTTCAATGCCGACGGTGGCAGTGAGGCGGTTGATCTTCTGAAGATAAGCGAGGCTGAGATCCGGTCCATCCGGGGCAGCCGGATAGCCATGATTTTCCAGGAGCCCGGCGCTGCTCTTAACCCTGTCTTCACCATAGGCGACCAGATTGCCGAGGTCATCCTTCTCCATCGCCGGGAGGAAGTGGTTCGGCAGGCCTTGAAGACGGTCAGCAGACTGCTGGATGGGGAGACCGGCCCTGTCAAGTCGCTGTTGAAACCTGCCTGGGCCGTCGAGAGCAAGCTTTATTACGCTATGGTTAAGAACCCCGGAGCGGTCTTGCCCAGGATCGTTGGCCGTATCCCACTGATGAGAAGGCTTCTCTGGCGCATCAATGATGAGGCCAATAGGATAGTGGTCAGGACGCTGAAGGAGGTGGAGATCCCCGATGCTGAAAGGGTGGCCCGGCAGCACCCTCACCAGTTGAGCGGAGGCATGAAGCAGCGCTGCGTCATTGCTATGGCCCTGTCCTGTCAGCCCAGATTCCTCATTGCTGATGAGCCGACCACATCCCTCGATGTCACCGTTCAGGCCCAAATCCTGGAGTTGCTGCGGCGGCTGAAGGTCGAGAGGGAATCGTCCATACTTTACATAACCCATGATCTGGCGGTAGCCGCCGAGATATGCGACAGGATCGGGGTGATGTACGCCGGAAGCATGTGCGAATTGGCCGGGACGGCCGACATGTTTGCTGCCCCACAGCACCCCTATACCAGGGCGCTGCTGGCCGCCGTGCCCAAACCGGGTGAGGAGCCGCATTCCATACCGGGTTTCATCCCTGCCCCCCTCAATCTTCCGTCGGGATGCCGATTTCACCCCCGTTGTGATGTCCGCGGTGAGATGTGCGCCAGGGAGGCGCCGCCGCTGCGAGAGGTACAGCCGGGGCATTTTGTCGCCTGTCACGTCTGTCAGGGAGGTAGCAGTGCCAGCTCTGGTTGAAGTCAGAGACCTGAAAACCCATTTCCCTATCCTGAAGGGAGTCCTCATGAGACCGGCTGGAGCCGTCCGTGCCGTTGACGGTGTTAGCTTGACTGTTGAGCATGGCCAGTGGATGGGTCTGGTGGGTGAATCGGGTTGTGGCAAAACTACCCTGGGCAAGACTATCCTTCGCCTTCTTCAGCCTACCTCTGGACATATCTACTTCGATGTGCCTGCCGAGGTCATAGCGGAGTTGACCGCATTGGAGCAGTCCACTGATGGCCATTCACAGCTCAAAGCATTGAGGCGAGAGCATGATCTGGCTGTCTATTCTGGCAGCAGGCTCAAGGCGCTCAGAAGACGGATGCAACTGGTGCAACAGGACCCCTATGCCTCCCTTAACCCCAGGATGAAGATCAGGGATATCATTGCTGAACCACTGACGGTACATGGGCTAATGCGGGGCAAACGGGCTACCGAGAGGGTGGCTGAGATACTGGGCCAGGTTGGGCTTGTTGAACAGCACATGAGCCGCTATCCCCACCAGTTCAGCGGAGGGCAGCGACAGCGGATAGCCATCGCCCGGGCACTGGCTACCAATCCTGACTTCGTCGTGCTGGATGAACCCACGTCATCCCTGGATGTATCGGTGCAGGCGCAGATCCTGAATCTGCTGGAGGGGCTCAGGCATGAGCAGAACCTGACCTACCTCTATATCACCCATAACCTTACCGTGGCTGAGAGCGTCTGCGACGTCATCGTGGTCATGTATCTGGGCAAGATAGTGGAGATCGGCCAGCCGCTGGAGATATTTCACAGTCCCAGACATCCTTACACCCAGGCGCTGGTTCTATCCACCCCCATCCCGGATCCCAAGACGAAGCGAGCCCGGCTTATTCTGCCGGGCGAAGTGCCCAGTCCGGCCAATCCGCCNNGGCAAAGACTGCGCCCTGGCTCTCTACGATCTGGAGACCCTCGACTATGAGGTGGCTGCTCTCCTCACTGTAGTAACGGAAGACTTCGACCGCGTCAGCATGCATGGAGTTCGCACTGCCCTTCTGGGCCGGCAGGCCAGGTCTCTGGGACTCCCCCTGGAGAGGGTTTACATCAGCAGTAGTTCATCTGATGAAGAGTACGAATCCAGGATGAAAGAGATGCTGACCCGATATCGGCGTATGGGCATCTCATCTGTGGCCTTTGGCGATATCTCCCTTGAGGATGTCAGGAAGTACCGGGAGCGCAACCTCTCCAAGATCGGTATGAATGGGCTTTTCCCGTTGTGGAGAAAGGGATCGAAGCGCACGGCCAACCGGTTCATCGACCTGGGTTTCAAGGCCATCATCACCTGTGTTGATTCCAGCGTTCTTGACGGATCGTTTGCCGGCAGAGTGTTTGACCGGCAGTTCCTGGCAGATTTGCCCTCTGCGGTTGATCCCTCCGGTGAGAATGGAGAGTTCCACTCGTTTGTCTATGATGGGCCCATCTTCCGGCGGAAGATACGATGTGAGAAGGGAGAGGTTGTCCTGCGCGACAACCGTTTCTACTACTGTGACCTGAAGCCTGTCGAGAGGCAGGTCCGTGCCACCCCTGCGAAGACCCCTCGGTAAGCCCCCTCTGCTTCGGGATTCAGAAGTGCCGGACTCGCAAGGCTCATGAAAACCTTCAGCGCATTCCAGTGGCTGACGTCCAGCGCGAGCCCTGACATGCGGATCATTCTTCGGTGACAGATTGATGCCGGTAGACAGGAACCGAATCACAGAGCAGATCATCGTCATCGGCGCCGGGGCCAGCGGCCTGATGGCCGCAGCAAGGGCAGCGGAGCTGGGTGCCCCTGTCCTCCTCCTGGAGAAGACGGAGCGGCCTGGCAACAAGCTGCGCCTCAGTGGCGGCAGCGGCTGCAACCTGACCAATGCCGGCGACCCGGAGGACTTCGTAGCCATGTACGGGTCCAATGGACCTTTCCTCTACGGCGCCTTTCGTCAATTCTTCCGCGATGACCTGCTGGCACTCCTGTCGCGGTATGGCGTGGAGACTGAGAACAGGCCGGATGGCCGCATCTTCCCCGCGTCCAATCGCGCCGATGATGTTGTCAGAGCTCTGGAGCGGCATATATCGGAGCATGGCATCCGGTTGATCAGCCGTACCAGGGTAACCGCGATACAGGTGGCCCGGGGACGGGTGGTTGGAGTGCAGACAGACGCCGGGGAGTACCCGGCTGCTGCCGTGGCGTTGGCCGCCGGAGGTGCCACCTATCCTGAAACCGGCTCGACCGGCGATGGTTATGGCCTGGCGTCTTCACTTGGCCACACCATAGTCAGGCTGCGCCCTGCCTTGGTTCCGCTCATGGTACGTGAGGCCGGATTTGCCAGGAGCGTGCAGGGCGTCAGTCTGCGTCATGTCCGCATCACTTCCTATCGATGCTCTGCCAGAGAGATCGACCCTTCGCTGGTGATCTCCAGAGACTATGGACGTGGCATAGCGGGCCGGAAGCCGCCCCGTCCCGTTATTGAGAGCCGGACCGGCGACATGCTGATGACTCACTTCGGCATCAGCGGCCCCATAACCCTGCTCATGAGCCTGGCCATCGTCGATGCGTCGGAATCAGGCCCGGTCAGCATATCCATCGACTTCTTCCCTGGTCTTGATGAAGGGCAACTGCGCCGGCGTTTACAGGGTGACTTTGATCGCCACGGCAAACGAGGCATCCGCCACCTGCTCGACGGCCTGGTGCCGCATAAGATGGTTGATCCCTTGCTTCAGTTGACGGTGATTCCAACCGACAGGATGGGAAGCCAGGTTACTGCTGAAGAGCGGGACCGGCTGTTGAGCTCGCTGAAATCACTGAGATTCAACGTACAGGACCCGTTGCCCATGGCTTTTGCCATGGTCACCGCCGGAGGCGTCTCGCTCGACGAGATCGATCCCCAGACCATGGCCTCTCGCCTGGTAAAGGGACTGTTCTTCTGCGGCGAGGTGATTGATGTGGACGGCGGCAGCGGCGGCTACAACCTCCAGGCGGCCTTTTCCACCGGCTATGTCGCCGGTGAGCATGCCTCCCGCACGCTCGTCGGCAAGCCGAAATAGCCGGTACGGTGGGAGGATTCCGAGTGTCTTCTGGAGGCGCAGGCAGGAATGAAGCTCAATTGCCCTTCAGGGTCTATGGTGTGTGAAGTATCCGAACGCCGAATTCCTTCAAGCCCTGGGCCAGGGCACTCAGGGGAAGCCCCACCACATTG
>JAFNFZ010000227.1 GCA_017885485.1 Chloroflexota bacterium | reverse complement strand
CCGAAGAAGTTGTCTTGACCATTGACGGCAGGGAGATTAGAGCCCCCAAGGGAGAGAGGCTTCTCTGGGCGGCCCTTGACAATGGAGTCTATATTCCCAACCTCTGCGCTATCCGGGAAGCCGATTTGCCCTTCGGCAGCTGCCGCCTCTGCTTCGTTGAGGTAGAGGGGAGACGGTCTCCGGTGACCGCCTGCAGTCAGTTTGTTGAAGATGGCATGGTGGTGCATACCACCACCCCAAAAACGAAGCGACTCCGCCGCACTGCCTTTGAGCTTCTTCTCTCGCACCATCATCTTGATTGCCGCAATTGTGCTAAGAATCGGAACTGCGAGTTGCAGAGGATCGCCACGCGGGAGCGATTCAAGCTGAAGCTGGAGAGATACCGGCGCATATCCAGGTCCCTGCCTGTAGATTCCAGCCATCCGCTCTTTGTCTACGATCCCAATAAGTGTGTTCTCTGCGGTAAGTGTGTCTGGGCCTGTCAGGAGCATGGCATCGGCAGTATTGATTTCGCCCACAGGGGACTGGATACCAAGGTGAGCACCTTCGACAATATACCCATGATAGATTCCAGTTGTGACTCCTGCCTTGAGTGTGTTCGGGTTTGCCCGGTGGGCTCCCTGGTAGAGAAGGAAGGGAAAGCCGGCTAGATGGTTAGTACGGCACGGGCGATTCTAGTTTTTGGCTCGCATGTCGATTGAATGGCGGTTGCCATGAGTCTGGAGGTGTGTTTGTGGGTGGCTTGCTGAAATTGGCGAAGGTTGCACTGCCGGTTCTGCTGGTGACTTTGCTTTGCGTAGGCGCAGCTGGTTGCTCCAGTGAGTGCGGCGAATCAAAGGTGGACTGGGTGCACAGCCTGGATGAGGCCCTGGCCATGGCGCGGAGCGACAACAAGCCCGTGATGATAGACTTCTACGCGGACTGGTGTGCGCCGTGCAAGAAGATGGACTGCGAGACCTACACGGATGAAGAACTGGGCGCTTTCATCAACGAGAAATTCGTCTCCCTCAAAGTCAATGTGGACAAGAGCAATCTGGAGAATGATTATGGGGTGAAGTATTTGCCGACCATTCTCTTTCTTTCGCCGGATGGAACGGAGATCGGTCAAGGACAAGAGTACTGGATAGTAGGCTATAGGTCACCTGAGGCGCTGCGTGGTGGACTTCAGGCGGTTCTCGATGCTTGGACCTCGTAGGTCCTCCGGGGTTGTCGCTGTGACTGGCTCAGGTGGGATTATCTGGAGCATAAGCGTATGAGGCGTGGCCGTTGGCTCACCCTTCGCTTGCTGCTGCTGACAACATTCGTGGTCTTTGTGGCTGTGTTTGCTGCGGACCAGTATGGCCTGGTTCGAAGCTTTGTCAGGTTCCTCTGTACCTCCTGTCTGGGTCTGACCGAGTGAGAACCGATGAGGAAGCTAAGATGGGCCACGCAGTTCCTGGCACTGGTTCTGGTTAACATCGGCTTCCTTCAGGTTCTGAAGCTGGGCATTCCCTGCCCCTTCTTCTACTGCTACGGCTGCCCTGCGGCTGCCTTCGCCTGCCCCATAGGCACGTTTCAGCATTATGCGGCGCTGCAGCAGTTCCCCTTCTATGCTCTGGGGGTGGTGGGCCTGTTCGGCCTGGCCCTGGGACGGTTCTGGTGCGGGTGGGGCTGCCCCTTTGGCACGGTACAGGATCTGGTCATGCTGGTGAGACGGCGTGGCGACGCCTTCAGGCTGCGGCGTGTCCCCTGGCTGAAGTTCCTGGTTCTGGCGGTGATCATACTTCTGGCCTGGATTGCCGTGGACACCCTCTTCTGCAAGGTCTGTCCGGCGGGCAGCCTGTTTGCTGCCATCCCGCACCGGTTTGTGTCATCTGAGCTCCGCTTCGGGACATTCTTCTATGTTCATCTGGCCACACTGGCCGTGGTGCTGGCGGCCTTCTTTCTCGTTGGCAGGTTCTGGTGTCGCTATCTCTGCCCGCTCGGGGCGATATTCGGGGCTTTCAACCCGGTGAGCATATTGAAGGTGAAGGTGGACTTCAGCAAGTGTCAGCGCTGTGAGGACTGCCTGAAGGTCTGCCCGGCTGGCATCGAGAAACTGGAGGAGATAGAGAACTGCACCGACTGCACCCGCTGCGGCAAATGTATCGAGTCATGCGACAATGACGCCGTGAGAATCTCTGCCTCCTTCAGAGATTGACCTGCTTTCCACCTTTGCCTGTTAGAATGATTGCATGATGTCTATTCTGAGGGGGTGGCCGAAATGGCAGTGGCTGAGATAAGCGTTATTCCCATCGGTACAGACAGCCCTTCTATCAGCCGGGACGTGGCAGCCGCAGTGGGGGTATTGCGTTCGGAGAAGGGGCTGAAGTATGAGCTTGCTTCGATGGGGACAATCGTCGAGGGGGATGTGAAGGACATCCTCAGGGTGGCTGGCAGGATGCATCAGGCCGTCCTCGATGGTGGTGCCCAGAGGGTGGTGACCAGCATCAAGATCGATGACCGGCGTGACAAGCCCTTGACCATGAAGGGCAAGGTGGAGTCGGTGAAGAGGAAGCTGGAGACCTAGATAACCGGGGGCTCTCGACTGAGGCGTTGACCTACAACTGGCTCAGTATTTCGGCCACCTTGTGCGCCGTCGTGCCTGTCAATCTGGCGCATTTCTCGATTGTCTCCGGACCCCGAGGGCCGAAGTAGTGCGTGGCTACCTCGTTCATGTCGAACCAGTTGACCCCTGTGATCTCCGAGCAGACGGTGCTCTTGAACATGG
>JAFNFZ010000226.1 GCA_017885485.1 Chloroflexota bacterium | reverse complement strand
CTTCCGGAGGAGTCCTCTCGGCACATAGCGTTCAAGTTGCTGGCCTGGCCAGGATAGCGGAAGCGGTCCTTCAGCTGAGAGGTGAGGCCGGGAAACGGCAGGTACCGGGAGCGAAGGTCGCTGTAGCGCATGGAATAGGCGGGATCTGCGCTCAGACGCACTGTGTCTGGGTATTGGGCAGCTAGGAGGCACAGCGCGAAATGGGTACAAGAACGGCCATAGTGGGAGTAGGACAGACACATCATACCTCGAAGAGGAAGGACGTCAACGGTCAAGAGCTGATCAGTGAGGCGGTGAAAAGGGCATTGGAAGATGCGGCTCTCAGCCTGAATGATATCGATGCCATCGTAATTGGCAATATGGACCACTTTGAAGCGATCAACAATGTGGACGGATGGAGCGTTGACGGTTCAGGTGCGTTCATGAAACCCATCATGAAGGTCACCACCGGGGGTAGCACGGGCGGCACTCTCGGTTCATGCGCGTACTACCATGTTGCTTCTGGTCTCTTTGATGTGGTGATGGCCATCGGGTGGGAGAAGAACTCTGAATCGGACACCCAGGCGGCCATAAGCACCTGTGCTGATCCCATAGTCGAGAGGGATTTCTTTGGTGGCGCCATTGGCCCAAATGCCGCCGAGTATGCCATGTACATGAAGCAGTTCGGGGCCGTCCAGGAGGATGCTGCTCTTGTAGCCGTCAGGGACCACAACAACGCTCTGCGAAATCCCCACGCGCACCTTAGGAAGTTCATAACGGTCGAAGATGTGATGAAGTCTCCTGTGCTGTGCTGGCCAATCAAGCTCCTCGACAGTTGTCCCAGATCTGACGGGGCGTGCGCAGTAATATACGCTTCAGAGAGTAGAGCTCCCAAGATCACGGCTCGATCTGCCTGGGTGCACGCCACGGCGGTATCCCATGACTATGTGTACTTTGGCGACTATGATTGGGAGATGATGCCCACCCTGCAGGCTACGGTAGACAGGGTGTACCAACGAGCCGGTATCACCAATCCCCTGAAAGACGTAGACGTGATGGAGCTCTACCTGCCTTTCTCCACCTGTGGTGTGGTGTGGATGGACCACATGCGGATGTGCGGAGCCGGTGAAGCACCCAAACTGATCAGAAAAGGCGTATTCGATATGAACGGCGAACTACCCATAAATCCTTCAGGTGGCGTTCTATCAACGAACCCGATCGGGGCGACCGGCCTCATAAGGATTGCAGAAGCGGCACTCCAGGTCATGGGCAAAGCGGAGGAAAGACAGGTGAGCGATGTTAAGACAGCAATGGCGACCGCCTTCGGTTCCTGCTACTGGTTTGAGGCCACCGTCCTGAGGTCAGCCAAACCTTAGACTGACGTGGGAGGACACAACATGAAGAGCAAACAAGCCAGCGAACATGACGAACTACTGGAGATAAGCTCGGGCGAAGCTGAGCATGTCTACCACTGGCATTGCGGCCATTACATAAGCCGGTTCCTTCTTGGACTGAGGAACAAGAAGACGATCCTGGGCATCAAGTGTTCGCATTGCGGTCGGGTCTACGTGCCTCCAAGGGAGGTGTGTGGACGCTGCTTCAAAACCATGGACGAATGGGTAGATCTGGGCAGTGAGGGTTCCATCTACGCGTTTACCGTGGTGAAGCTACCCTATATCGACCCCAACACTGGGAACCCGATAAAGGTGCCCCGCACCGATGTCTATGTGAAGCTGGATGGAGCCGACACCTGCCTGATGCACTGGCTGGATGAAAGCGACGAGAAGAAGATCACCGTCGGCGCCAGGGTCAGGGCCGTATTCAAGGAATCACGCAGGGGTACCATCCACGACATCGAATGCTTCACCCAGATATGACCTCTGCGCCGGCTGACAATCGTCGTTCCCAGTTCTCGTAGTAGCCGATGACATGATCTACCGCTCGTGCTGCGCGATAACATGAAGGATAGACCGCGAAGCCAGCCCTGACGCACTGCTTGCCAACCACCCTGGCCATCTGTTCTGCTGCCTCTATGCCGCCGGCAATTATGATAACAACCGTGGGCTTTTCGGTCCGTCTGGCCGCTGCCACGACTGCCTCGCCCTGTCGCCTCAGAGTATCTACGCCACGTCGAATAGTAGCCACCGCGTTCAGTATAATGAACATGATGTCAATGCCACCCCATCTGGCGACGAGGTCAATGGTCCGTGCCAGTGCAGCCTCATCCCAATAGACCTCCGCAGAGGTATCCACAGGGTTGCGCAGACTCGTTCCGGCAATCGACGTAAAGGTGCCCAACTCTCCCCTCAGCTCTGCCGGGAACAAGGGCACTACCAGACCGGCGTTCTCACAATCGTCGGCCGCCACTACGCTTACTCCGCCACCTATGCCGACTATTCCAACCCTCCTCCCCCGAGGCCGCTTGAACGAGCCGAAAGCCTGGATGGTATCGGCAGTCTCCTCCAGATCATGCGCTTGAACCACTCCTGTCTGTCGACACAGCGCTTCCCATACGTACTTGCTTCCAGAGATAGAAGCTGTGTGTGACATCGTGGCCTGTCCCCCTGCCTCCGTGTTTCCTCCCTTCAGGATTATCACCGGTTTCGCTGCCGACGCTTCCCGTAGTGCGGCGAGGAATCGTCGAGGTTCCCTGACGCCCTCAACGTATGCGGCAATTACTGCGGTATCACTGTCCTCAGTGAAGTACTCCAGGAAGTCCGCCTCATTCAGGTCGGCGGCGTTGCCATAGCTGACCAGTTTGCTGAGGAATATCTCTCGCTCCGCTGCTGCCGCTATGAACTGCCGGGCATATCCTCCGCTCTGGGAGAGAAAGCTCACCCGACCGCTGGTCTCTGGAATATACATCTCCAGGAATACGCCAGCTGCCGGGCTATGCACCCCCAGGCAGTTCGGCCCGATGATGCGAACCCCACCCTTTCGGGCGATCTCGACTATCTCCCTCTCCATGGTGATGCCCGGTTCTTCACCAGTCTCGCTGAATCCGGCCGTGAAGATCGCCAGTACCCTGGCCCTTGCCACCGCGCAGTCTCGCACTATCGTGGGCACCACCGGAGCGGGAACACCGCAGATGACATAGTCTACCGGCTCGGGTATCGCGGTGATACTGGGATAGCTCCTGAGCCCCATGATCTCGCTGGCATGGGGGTTCACAGGGTAGATCCTCGCCTGACATCTGGATTGAAGGAGCGGTTGCAGGAAATTCCGGGTCGTGCGGGAATCGGGATCAGGGGAGGCGCCGACAACAGCAATTGATCCGGGCGAGAAAGCGGAATCTAGGGCGGGCATCGACCAATTTTGACAGATGGTCGCCGGGTGGTCAAAGAAAAGTCAGTGTACGGGGAGTCTAGCGGGCGACCAGGCCACCGTCGACACTAAACGTGTGTCCGGTGACGAAAGAGGCACTGTCCGAACACAGCCAGACCACTGCCACGGCGATCTCTTCCGGTCTCCCCAGTCTTCCCATCGGCTCGGCGGCCAAGTAATGCCGTTCCATCGCCGGATTCGTGTCCAGCTTAAGAATCGGGGTCCGGACAAACCCGGGGCAAACGGCGTTTATGCGTATCCCCGCTTGAGCGTACTCCAATGCTGCCGCCCGTGTGAGTCCCACCACGCCATGTTTGCTGGCGACATAGGCGATGTTCCTCCTGATGCCAACCAACCCCGCTATGGAGGACATGTTGACGATGGCGCCATGCCCTCGTTTCAGCATCAAAGGGATCTCGGACTTCATGCAAAGGAAGACGCCTTTCAGATTCACTGCTATTACCTGGTCCCAGTTCTCCTCGGTGCATTCCACCGTCGATGACGGTGTCCCCACAATACCGGCGTTGTTGAAGGCATAGTCTAGTCCCCCGAATGTCCTCGCCACCTCGTCAATCAAAGCCTCAACTTCGTGGGCCCGGGTTACGTCGGCGCGGACAAAAACCGCTTCGCCTCCCTTCTGCCTGATCAGGCGCAGGGTTTGATGACCACCGTCGCTATCTATGTCAGCCAGTGCTACCCTAGCTCCTTGCTCAGCAAAGGCCAGGGCAGTTGCCCGGCCGATTCCAGAGGCACTGCCTGTGGCCAAAGCAACCTTGCCCTCCATGGGGCTCTCTTCTGGCCCTCTGGCAACGGTCATGGTTGGAGCTCGCGCCAGGAGATTCTTATCGAAGTCATTGAAAGACGTCCTCTACGGGCTTTCTGTAGCTTCATCACTTCGTATGGGGCCTTCACCTAGGGAGCCCCAGCCCTCTGGTCGCAATGATGTTCCTCTGGATCTCGGCGGTGCCGGCTCCCACCGTTGCACCCAGTGAGTAAAGATACTCCCGGCGGAAGCCTGCCAATGGGGCCCATTTGGACCCGGGGTCAAGCTGCCCAAAGGGGCCCAGGATGTCCATCGCGGTACTTGCCACGTGCTGTTGAAGCAGACTGCCGGCGAGCCGCGCTATGGACACTTCGTAGCTGACTTCACGGCCGGAGCTCTGCAGGCATAACACCCGATAGGCGAGCAGTCTGACCGCTTGGGCCTCTATGAAGAGACTGGTCAGCTGATGCCGAACCAGAGGCATCTTGAAAAGCGCTTCTCCATCTCGGACTGTTTGCCTTGCGTATTCTATGAGCCTATCCAGATTTCGCCTGGCAGCAGCGATCCGGTGGACTCCAGACCTCTCGTACCCAAGAACAGTGTTGGCCACCCTCCAACCATCGTTCATTTCGCCCAGCAGGTTCTCCCTAGGGACAAGCACGTTGTCCAGGAATATCTCACAGTAGGTACCCACTATATTGGGCAAGTGTCGTGCCGTGACTCCGGGCGTACGCATGTCCATGAGCAGGAAACTAATGCCCTTGTGCTTAGGGACGTTCGGGTCAGTCCTGGCCAGGACATAGCACCAGTCGGCTCGATTGGCATTCGTACTCCATATCTTCTGTCCGTTTAGAATGAAGTGGTCACCGGCTTCGACGGCTCGTGTTGACAAGGATGCCAGGTCAGAGCCCGCAGCCGGCTCACTATATCCCTGACACCAGACCACCTCACCCCGGGCTATCTTGGGCAGATGCTCACGCTTCTGTGGCTCACTTCCGTGCCGGATTATGGCAGGGGCAAGCATGAGAGTGCCGACCAAATCAACCCCTGGGAGTTCGTGATAGTACATCTCGTCACTCAGAATGAACTGCCTTGTAGGTGACTCCTGCCCGCCATGCTGTCTGGGCCAGGCCAACGAATGCCAGCCTCTGGCGCCAACCTTCCGGAGCATCTGCAGCGCGAATTCCCACTCCTGCTCATCTTTTGCCTCTGAAAGGAGTCCGGTCCCCATCCAACCGGGTGGCAACTCATCCTTGATGAATTCGCGCACTTCCCGCCTGAACTCTTCGTCATCTGCGCTAAAGCGAAAATTCATACTCCCTCCATCCAAACCGCGAATGCCGGCTCATGAATCCCCCATTAGCGTTGCAGGCCCATAGAAGAGCCTCTGAGTAGCCGGGAATCATTGACGTTGTGGTGAGTTCTCCCGGCAGAACTTCTCGTAGTCAGCCAGCCTTCCTAGGACCATGGCCGCCCGGCCAGCGCTCTGGAAGACTAAGGCACCCCGCTTCTCGATGGCGGCGTCTTTCTCCTCATTTGACCCGGTGAACGTCCACCAGCAGATCGGTTTGCTGTAGGCTCGCATCAGACCTGGAACAGCATCGGCCACGGTCAGAGCTTCTTCGAAGAAAGGTGTAGCCAGCGCCAACACCACACCATCCACGCCTGGGTCTTCCAGCAGGGCCTTCAATCCGGATAGCGCCGTCGCTGACACACTCAGACCCGAGCAGGCGCTCAAAGGCCACATATCCACCGGATTGGCCACCTTCATCCAGTTGGGATAGAGCTCCTGCAAATGTCTCCCTGTCTCACTGGTTAGTTCGGCCGATCTCAATCCGTGGTCCTGGCAGGCATCCAGAATCATCACCCCGGCGCCACCGCTCACACTGATGATGCCCACCCTTCTGCCCCTCATGGGCGGCAGACGCAGGAAGGCCTTGGCCAAATCCTCCATTTCGCCAATGTCGTTCACAAGGAGCACGCCGCACTGCTTCAAAGCTACCCGCACAATCTCATCCTTGCCCGATAGGCTCCCTGTGTGAGACTCCACCGCTCGCACTGCTTCGCTGTGCCTGGCCACCTTCAGGGCCACAATTGGCTTCTGCAGGGAAGTCCTCAGTGCGACCTCCATGAACTGCCTGCCTTGAGGCAAGCCTTCTATGTGTAGCAGGATCACCCTGGTATCCGGATCACACTCGTAATAGCGCAATGCCTCCACAAAATGGATATCGCCACCGTTCCCTATGTCAATAGCCTTGCCTAGTGCGGTGAAGCTGCGCAGATTAAGGAAGAAGACCCCGCTCTGGCAGATTATCCCCACCGGCACCTTGTCCATCTTGTGAGGGAGGAAAGAAGTCGTCAGCCCGATGAATGCGTTGGCCACACCGAGAGAGTTCGGCCCCAGTAGCCTGGCTCCTCCGTCTCTGGCGATCCGGAGAATCTCCTCTTGAAGCGCCTTTCCCTCGGCGTTCCCATCGGCGAAACCCTGGGTGACCACTATGATGGCCTTCACCCCTGCGTCTACACACTCACTGACCAGTTTCGGAACGTCGGAGCGCTCCCACACAGGTATGATAGCCATATCGGGGGCCACCGGTATGTCACCGACCCGGGGATAGGTGGCTACTCCCAGGATCTCTTTCGTGTTGGGATTGATGGGGTAAATACTGCCTGCGTACCCGTGAGAAATGAGCCTTTCGACGATATTGAAGGAGCTGGAGCCAGTCTGCCTGGTGGCGCCAACAATGGCTATGGAAGCGGGTTCCATGAACCGCTTCATGTCAGCGATGGTGGCTTGCTGTGGACAATGCCTTGGGCACATAAGAAAGGCTGAGCGAGCACTAAGGACACGGCTGGGCGTGCCCTTACCATCCCCTATACTGCACCGACCGCTGGGCAAGGACTCGGGAATCACCCCGCTACAGATTCTACAGATTCTTGCCAAAGAAAGCGAGGCGTGACTATACTTGGTTCTCATCATCTGGCGCTCATGGTCCTCGAAGGAACGGCAATTGCAGTGCAAATTGGCTGACGACAGGGTCAGGGAATTCGAGCACATCTTCTATCCGCGTTCCATCGCACTAGTCGGTGTCTCAAAGGACAGTCGGAAGATGGGCTCGCTTTGGGCGAAAGCTTTGATCGAGTCCGATTTTGCCGGCCCTGTCTATCCTGTCAACCCGAGTTTGGACGAGCTCTTTGGTGTGAAGGTCTGGCCCAGCCTCACCGCGATTCCAGGGCCAGTGGACCTGGTGATCTGCTGCATTCCCAGGACCTTCGTCATTGATCTTCTGGATGATTGTGCTGCCAAGCACGTGGTCGCCGTTCATTTCTTCACCGCTGGATTCAGAGAGACGGGCGAAGCGCAGTGGATTCATGTGGAGGAAGAAATGGCCAGGCGGGCAAAGAAGGGGGGATTCAGAATCATCGGGCCCAATTGCATCGGTGTCTCTTGTCCCGAGCACAGATTGCCTTACGGGGCAGCCAGTACCGTGGGCAAACCTGGACCGCTCGGATTCATATCTCAGAGCGGGGGACATGCAGGAAAACTTGTGGAGATTGGGGCAACGCGGGGCATTGGGTTCAGCAAGGTCGCCAGTATAGGCAACTGCTGTGATCTGGGAAGTGCTGACTTCCTGGAATACATGGCTGTGGACCCCAAGACCGGAGTCGTCGGTCTATACCTCGAGGGACCTCGGGATAGCCAGCGCCTGTTTCAGGTCATGCGTGCTGCGTCCCAGAGGAAACCCGTGGTGGTGTGGAAGGGAGGTGCGACTGAAGCTGGTGCCAAAGCTGCCAGTTCTCACACAGGGGCCATGAAGGCCTCCACTGCAGTATGGACAGCCGCACTCAAGCAGGCAGGCGCCATACAGGTCCGGGGTGTCGACGAAATGGCAGACACCCTGCTCCTTCTTGAGACAGTGGGGGCAATCCAGAAGACACGGCTTGGCCTAATCTGCGGACTCACTGGCGACGGTAAGAGCGAGGCACTGCTCGCTACCGATGCATGCGCTGGTTTCGGAATCGACATCTTGTCGTACACTGAGAGCACACGCTGGGAGTTGCTGGGGTTACCTGGCGAAGCCGGCACTGCAGTCGTCAATGCTTCAGGTCTCAGTCAATCTTCTGGCATCTTGCAGGCGTTTGAACAGACTATGGAGTTGGTCACCGCTGATCGGCGTGTGGACATGGTGATGGCGTATGAGAATGCTGACATCCTGGTGAGCCTGACAACCAAGGAAGTAGCTGATCAGATCAATGGCATGATTGTCAGGGCCCGCCAAAGGGGAGGCAAACCCATTGTTGTGGTGTCTCAGCCAGGCTCGCTTCACTAGGAGCGATTGGACATCGAACGCAGGCTGTCTGAGGCAGGCATAC
>JAFNFZ010000225.1 GCA_017885485.1 Chloroflexota bacterium | reverse complement strand
GTGAGATCATCCTGAGTGGGCCCCAGGCCTCCTGTTGCCAGTATGAGATCGGAACGTTTCCATGCCCTTTCGAAGGCCTCGACCAGCCTGGCCATATTGTCATCGACCACCGTGATCCAGCACAGGCTGGCGCCCAGCAAAGGCAGTTGCGCTGCCAGGTAGGTGGCATTGGTGTCGGTGACTTCGCCCAGGAGGAGCTCAGTGCCGATCGAAATGATCTCGGCGTTCATTCTTGCCCCTGCACCCAACCCTTCCACAAACCCCAAATCCTAATATCTAAATCCGAAACACATTCGAAATCCAAAGCACAAAATCCGTTTGCCGATCCAATACAGCAGACCCCCTGTGGTTCCCGTCTCAGGCCTGCCCCGGAAGTGGGGAAAGACGTTAGACTTAGAAGCAACCTGCCCTCGTGGGAACGGGGATATGGAAATCAGACATCTGGATTCCGCATCAAGTGCGGAATGACATTTCAAAAGGCGCACTTGGCCACCGAGATACCCAGGTATTTCTCCACCAGGGCCATGGCGCAGTACTGACCGCACATGCTGCAGGCATCTCCCTTGGTGCCGAAACGATCATGCAGACTGCGTGCCTTCATCGGATCCAGGGANNTCGGCGGCGTGGGCCGCAATGCGTGCCCCAATGATGCCCTCTCTGACATCATCGATATCGGGGAGAGAAAGATGCTCGGATGGAGTGACGTAGCACAGGAAATCGGCACCGGCGGCTGCCGCGATAGCCCCACCGATAGCTGCCGTGATGTGATCATAGCCCGCGGCGATGTCGGTCACCAATGGACCCAGCACATAGAAGGGTGCCCCTTGACAGAGACGTTTCTCCAGTTGCACATTGGCCACGATCTGATCCAGGGGGACATGACCCGGTCCCTCCACCATCACCTGAACGCCTGCTCTTCGGGCTCGCTCCACCAGCTCCCCCAGTGTAAGCAGTTCCTCGATCTGGCAGCGGTCTGTAGCATCGGCCAGGCTCCCCGGGCGCATGCCGTCGCCGAGGCTGAGGGTGACATCATAGCGAAGAGCCATTTCGAGGAGACGATCGTATTGCTCATACAGCGGGTTCTCCTGCTGCTGATGCAGCATCCACCCAATGAGAAAGGCTCCTCCGCGCGAGACCACATTAGTCAGCCTTCCCTGATTACGAAGTCGGCCGATGGCTTTCTGTGTCACCCCACAGTGCACGGTCATGAAGTCCACGCCATCCTCCGCCTGCTGCTCGATGACCGCAAACAGATCATCGGGGGTCATGTCGACTATGGCCCCCCGCCTTTCCACCGCCTCGATGCCGGCCTGGTAGATGGGCACGGTACCAACGGGAAGAGGGCAGGACGCCAACATGGCGCGACGTATGGCGGTGATGTCTCCCCCCGTGCTGAGGTCCATCACGGTGTCAGCTTTGTATTCCAGGCACACCTGCACTTTGTGCAGCTCCGTCTCCAGTGTACCGTAGTCCGACGAGGTGCCTATATTGGCGTTAACCTTGGTGGACAGACCCTTGCCAATGCCGCAGGGATTCAGGTTGATGTGCTTGGGGTTGGCCAGGATGACTATGGTTTCCTCAGCAAGGCCCCGGCGGATCGACTCGGGCTCCAGACTCTCCTTCTGGGCCACCAGCACCATTTGCGGAGATATTTCGCCTTTTCTGGCCAGTTCAAGCTGCGTCACTTCAAATACCTCAAAACAAAAAGACCAAGAGCCTCAGGCAGCAGTTCTTGGTCATCTTGTGAACCGCTTCCCTACGCTCGCATTACCGAGTTCAGGTTCAAAGGGTTGCCTCCCATCTGGCAGGCTCTCAGCCTCTCTGAACTCCCCTGCGGTTGGTTTCTTTCCTATGTGATCTCAGTATGGCATCAGGCAACACGCAATACAAGCATTCTCACGATTGCCTCTTCTCCATGAGATACAGCGTTCTTTCCGAGCCTCGGATTAGTGCGCACTGCTGTATGTCAAAGTACTGTCCGAAATCGCTCTCAAAAGGCGCCTGCTCATAGCTGGGGAATATGTCTTCTCTCGTTGCCAGGAGCCTTTGCACCTGAGAGTCGCTCTTGGGCACGAACTCTATGATAAGTCTATGGCAGATGCCTGCCAGGAACTCGGCAATCTTGGCCAGCGGCACATTGTTCGAAATGGCCAGATGATGAAGCAGTGCCAGACCAATCACCGTGTCGGCCGGGCCGCGGTCTAAAAGGGATGCCCTTTCCTGGTTCGCCCAGCCGATGCTGGGGCTGGGGTTGGTCAAATCGAGCAGGAGTGGAAGGATATCGGTCTCACCCTTTTGCCGGCATTCCAGGTAGTTCTTCTCCACCGCCGCGGGGTCAATGTCAAATGAAATCGTCGGTATTCCCCTCTGGCCCGCTATTCGACTGAATATCCCTGTGTTGGCACCAATATCCCAGACATTCTTCGGCCTGATCCTATCCAGAAATTCGGCCACAATTTGTCTCTTGTGTTCAAATGCCTCGGCAGAGTAGTTCGTGTCCTGATAGTACTCCCCCCATTCCGTGCCGCCAGGGCGCCACCT
>JAFNFZ010000224.1:408-2682 GCA_017885485.1 Chloroflexota bacterium | reverse complement strand
TCTCACTGCTGATGTTCTTTGCCTGACCAGTGACTTTCAATATGTACATACCTCCAGTCGTCATTTCGTGGCTCAAAATTGTCAGTGTCTCAGCCTCAGACGTTGTGAATTCCTTCTGGCTGCCATAGACAGTGCCATCACCAGCCGCCCTCGCCCTGAAGTAGTAGGTAGTGTTCGGGCTCAAGAAAGTCAACTCAAAGCTGAACTCTTCAGCAGACGTTTTCACCTGTGCAGTGGTTTCATTGGCATAAGAACCAGAGCTTGTACCCCACTCGAAGGAGACTTCGACCGTCGAAGCTGTACCAAGGCTGGTCAGGTTTCCGTTCAAAGTAGCCACACTGGTGGCTATGTCTGCAGCATCGTTAGTCGCAACCGAAGGCCGTTCGGTGTCGAATACAGGCCTACAGGCAAGAGACCCACACAATGCCGTAGACAAGACGAGGACGACCGCAAACACTAGTCTTGCCATGGGTTTCCCTCCCCTCATGATTCTCTATGGTCAACTGGATGATCGACCTGACGCACAACCAGAAACGTCAGTATCCTACCAGATTGGGCCCACCGAGATTTCGTAACTGGCTACTTCTGATCTGTTTTTGCTAGGGTAGATGACCTCAAAATCCCAGATGTCACCAGGATTCAGGTCGGCGATATTGTCGATGAAGGTCTCCAATACTGCCCCTTGGGCATCTTTGAATCTCACATCGACCTCAGCATAGTTCAGTTTCTCACTGCTGATGTTCTTTGCCTGGCCGGTGACTTTCAGTATGTATATACTTTCAGACGTCATTTCGTGGCTCAAGATTGTCAGTTCCCCAGCTGCAGACGTCGTCGTGAAGGTCTTCTCGCTGCCATAGCCGGTGCCACGGTCAGCTATGGCTCTGAAGTAGTACGTACTATTCGGACTCAAGCGGGTCAGCTCGAAGCTGAAGGTTCCAGTAGACTTTCTCACCTCTGCAGTGGTTTCGTTGGGATAAGGGATTGTTTCATATTGATACTGAGTTTGATTCTCACTGGGAAGCGAAACAGAGCTTGTACCCCACCAAAAGGAGACCCTGAGACTCCGAGATGTACCAATGCTGGTCAGGTCTCCGTTCAAAGTAGCCCCATTGGTGGTTACCCCTGTGGCATCGTTGGTCGTAACCGAAGGCATTTCGTCGTCGAATAACTGAGAACAGGCAAGAGACCCACACGATACCATAGAGACCACGAGGACGACCGCAAACAACAGTCTCCGCACTGGTTTCCCTCCCCTCATGATTCTGTGTAGCATGAATGCCTATCTGGACGATGGAACTTATACATCAGGCCTGAGAATTGTGTCAAGGATGTCATGGGTGGATACTCTGAGTGACTGTGCCGATGATGTCTCATTCCTTGCCCTTTTTCGACCAGAAGGCTTCCCCAGATACCTAATTCGGTGCATGGTTGCCTCGACAAACTGGTTTGCACCCAGGCTCAGGTTGCAGTGATATAATGTCGCCGAGGAATGGTTCTATCCAGCCATTCCACAACAAGAATGAAGGAGGGTCTGTGCAATGATCGGGGTTATGATTGGCAGACGAATGGTGCGCTCCGCATATGAGATGGTGAACAGAGGTGATATTGATTCCATGATGGCTGGTTGGGCTGATGATGCTGTCTACGACTCAGCTGCAGAACTTGGCGATGGCGTCACCATCAAAGGCAAGAAGGCCATAGAGGAGTGGCATCGCAGATACTTCGAGGAGTTCCCCAAGAGGAAGTTCACTCTGAAGAGCATCTGCTTTCAAGAGACATTCCCGTTGCTGTCAACGCTCATTGGAACAAGCGTGATCATGGTTGATTGGAGTATCACAGAGACCAACAAGCAGGGCAAAGAGTTCACGTACAACGGTGCCAGTGTCTTTCATATGAGAAGGGGCAAGGCTGTCTATGTAGCCGACTACATCTCCATGGTGGGTCTCCCTCAACTCTCAACCCTGATGAAGCCAACAGTCAGGGTTTAGGAGATGGGCTCACCCGGCCAGCGCCTAGCAGAACTTCGGGCTGTCCCCCTCCCAACGTCGGCGCCCCCGCTTTCTAATAGATTTCCAACAGTCTTCTGGCGCTATTCTAATTGGAGTAGACAAAAGCCTATTGACAACCGATCCAGCCAGTGGTTCAATAGCCGACTGCATGTAGGAAGTGCGTGGAGGGATAACGAAGGAGAGTTCTGAGCATACGTGAGAAGCAGAAACTTGAAAAAGAAGAAGAGCCTAGTGGCACTCGTGGCTCTAGGTTTGATAGCATTTC
>JAFNFZ010000224.1:0-385 GCA_017885485.1 Chloroflexota bacterium | reverse complement strand
GTTCTTGGACTATGATGAGGCCGAGATTCACCCCAGAGGCGCCTTGTAGAACCTAAGTGAGTCCTCGAACGTCACAGAGCGGGTATAGCGCTGAACCATCTCCAGTGACTCCCATCTCCCCAAGTCCTTGATGGTCATGGCGTCTGTGCCGGCTTTCCTTAGCAGGCAGGCAAAGGTTCTGCGGAACGTGTGAGAATTGCAGGTCAGATCAGCTACCGACTTCAGGTTCCTCGAGTGCCACCACGATTTGCCAGGGATTCGGGCCCTATATGTTACAGTACAGCCGCACGGACTGTGCTCAGGTGGTCACTGCTGCACTGCCGGGGAATCAAAGAGGTGTGGCGGCCCAGCCACAGCCGCTTGGATTCCGCATCAAGTGTGGAAT
>JAFNFZ010000223.1 GCA_017885485.1 Chloroflexota bacterium | reverse complement strand
GAATATGCCATGAGCCTGATACCACCGAAGAACCCCGGGGGCACTGCAGCCACTGCCGACCGCAGTGGCAATACCTAGACGCTGAGGAGGCGATATGTACGGCTCTCACGGAGAGATTCTGAGGATAGACCTCTCCCGGTCTCACATTTCTAGAGAAGCCATTCCCCAGGACCTGTTTGACAAATACCTGGCAGGCGCAGGGATGGCCACACATTACCTCTACCACGAAGTCCCCAAAGGGACTGATCCCCTCGGGCCCCAGAACAAGCTCATCGCCATGACCGGAGCGCTTACCGGGACCATCGCCCCCAGCACCGGCAGGTTCAACTGGGTCTTCAAGTCTCCCCTGACCGGACTGTGGGCGCAGTCCAACTCGGCCGGATTCTGGGGCGTCGAGTTCAAGAAAACGGGTTTCGACGGCATCATCTTCGAGGGAGTCTCACCGGAGCCGGTCTATCTGGTCATTGACGAGGATAAGGTCGAGCTCAGAAACGCCGCTCATCTCTGGGGCAAGAGCGTCTCGGAAACCACCGAGCTGATCAAGAAGGAGTTGGGGCAGGGGTTCGGCGTGGTCTGCATCGGGGTAGCTGGCGAGAACCTGGTGCGGTACGCCAGCATCATGAACGACCTCCACCGTGCGGCAGGAAGATGCGGCGGTGGCGCTGTGATGGGCTCAAAGCGGCTGAAGGCCGTCGCCGTGCGCGGCAAGAAGACCATCAAGCTGGCCGACGGGCCGGGCTTCTCTCAGACCGCCAGGAAACAGTTCGAGCTTATCAATCAGTCCATGGTGAAGGTGGCCATGGAGAGCTTCGGCACCAACGTGGTCATTGACATGGTTCACGCCAAGGGCGGATTCCCCACCAGGAACTGGCAGACCGGAGTCTTCCCCAACCTCGAGGAGATAAACGCCCAGGCCCTCAGCGAGAAGGTCCTGGTGCAGCCCAAGGGATGCTTCGCCTGCCCCCTCAAGTGCGCCAGGGTCTCAATCATCAGGAGAGGGAAATTCCGGGGCCACAAGGGAGAAGGGCCTGAGTACGAAAGCGTCGGCACCTTCGGCGGTCAGTGCCAGATCGACGACCTGGAAGCCATCACCATGGCCCACTACCTCTCCAACGAGTACGGACTGGATACCATCACCGCCGGAGCTTCCATAGCCTTTGCCATGGAATGCTGCGAGAAGGGGATCCTGACCAAAGCCGATACCGACGGACTGGACGTCGCCTTCGGTAACGCCGAGGTCATGATCGAACTGGTTCACAAGATAGCTAAACGGGAGGGCTTCGGCGATTTCCTGGCCGAGGGAACGAGGCGCATGTCACAGAAGCTGGGACGGGGAACCGAGAGATTTGCCATGCATGTCAAGGGCCTGGAGTTGCCCGCGTACGATTCCAGAGCGGTTCAGCTCACCGGACTGGCCTACGCCGTCGCCAACAGGGGCGGCGATCATATTACGGCCTACATCCAGGGCCCGACCTTCCTCGATATCCCCTTTCTGGTTATCCCCGACAGCAAGATCAACGACCCGCTGGTCGCCGACCCCAACGAGGTTCATGTCCTTGTGGATCTGGAGAACGTCCTCACCGCCCTGGATACGTTCGGCGCCTGCAAGTTCATGGGAATGTGTGTTGCTTCAGAAGAATGGGTGAAACTCGTCGAGCACTGTCTCGGCCGGTCCTTTGACTACCAGGACATGATAAGGCTCGGCGAGACGGCCTACAATCTGGCCCGGATCTTCAATATCAGAGAGGGTCTCACCAGGGCCGACGATACCCTGCCTGCCCGCCTGCTGGAGGAGCCCCTCCCCGAAGGCCCGGCCCAGGGCAAGGTGAACGAGAACCTGCCCGCCATGCTCGACAGGTACTACGAACTTCGGGGATGGGACAAGGCCACCGGCAAGCCGACGCGGGAGAAGCTGACTGAGCTGGGTCTGGAGGAGTACATCGCCGATGTCTGGGGCAGCTAGCCCGGATTGCATGGCCTGCACTCATAACAGCAGACGAAAGACTGGCCGATGGCAGAGAAGATAAAGGGGAGTGACCGGCCCTGGCTGAAGAGCTACAAGCTGGGGCCGTACAATCTGAAGAAGACCCTCCAACCCTACCCCAAGGTGCCCGTGCACCAGCTCCTCGAGGATTCCGCCACCGCCTATCCCAATCAGATTGCTGTGGAGTATCTGGGCAGGAAGATCAAGTACAACGAGTTGAAGGACTATGCCGACAGACTGGCCAATGCCCTGGCTGGCCTGGGAGTGAAGAAGAGCGACCGTGTCGCCGTCGTCCTCCCCAACTGCCCCCAGTTCATCATGGCTGATTTCGCCATTTCCAAGACGGGCGGCACCATGGTCCCCTGCAGTACGCTGCACACAGCCCGCGAGCTGGCCCACGAAATCACCCAGTCGGGGGCTGAGACGCTGCTCTGTTCGGAGGCAATGCTCGGTCTGGTCACCTCCATCAAGGACAGTACCGGACTCAACAATCTCATTGTCACCTCGCCCATGGACTACTCGGCCCAGCCGCCTGAGCGATCTGAGGTGCCCGGTGCCGTGCAGTTCACGGACCTTATTGCGGAGCACGAAGCCGTTCCGCCGCAGGTGGACATCGACCCGCTTGAGGATCTGGCTTATCTGGCCTTCACCGGAGGCGCTACCGGGCTCCCCAAGGGCGTCATGATCACCCACTACAACAGGGTCTGTAACGTCTTGCAGGGCGCCTGGACGCTCGAGCCTCTGTGGCCCGGCATCAAGGGCAAGGCTGCTTCGGAAACGCTCATACCCCTCTTCCATGCCTGGGGGCAACTGGGCGCACAGGTCAGCGTCTTCCTGGGACTGCGCAACCTCCTGGTATCCGATCCCCGGAACATCCGTCAGGCCATAACCCTGATGCAGGAGAATCGCCCGTTTCTGATTTATGTTGTCCCCACCCAACTGATGAGGATGGCCAGGCGGAAGATCGGGCGCCTGCCGGTGATGTTCCTGTCCGGTGCCGCGCCTCTCCCCCGCGAGGTGTTCGATGCCATCAAGGCCGACATTCAGATGCCCGTCACCGAGGGCTATGGACTGACCGAATGCGGCCCCGTGACCCACGTGAATGTCTCCTGCTTCTCCAAGATCACCGGCTTCATCACCCAGGAGACCCTCGGGGTGGGCGTCCCCGTTCCCGATACTGAGGTCATCATAGTCAATCCGGACACGGGCGATGAGCTGGCAGCCGGCGAAAGCGGTGAGATAGTCCTGCGTGGCCCGCAGACCATGAAAGGGTACTGGCCCAGACCGGGCAGCGGACTGGACAACGGCTGGCTTCACACCAGAGATATCGGCAGAATGGATCATAACGGGTACTTTGTGCTCGAAGACCGGATCAAGGATATGGCCAACATCGGTGGGACCAAGGTTTACACCACCAAAGTGGATGAGGTACTCTTTCGACACCCCGGAGTGGCCATGGCTGCCGCTGTAGGCATCCCTGATCCGGCCCATCCGGGCAACGAGATCATCAAGGCTTTCATCACTCCCAGGGACGAGTACAAAGGCACTCTGGCCGCCGAGGAGATTATCGCCTACTGTAAGGACAAGATGCCTGAGTTCGCCGTTCCCAGGTTCGTCGAGTTCCGCGATGAGCTGCCTATGACAGTAACCGAGAAGATATTCAAGAGAGCCCTGAGGGAGGAAGACATAAACAAGGCCAGGGAGAGAGCAACGCCGCCACCTCATCCCGCCACCGAAGGAGACTAGCACCTGATGCACCGCTTCCTAACGTCATTAGTCGATGTCACTCCGCAACTCCACCTCTCTCATTCCGCACTCCCATGTCATTCCGCACTTGACGCGGAATACAGATATCCGATTTCCTGCTTTCGCACGAGTGATATCATTGTTAAGCCATCGTCGGCACAATACACTGGGAAGCAGGCCCGAGGCTTGCATCCAAATCAAAGTCAAAGGAGGGGGAAATGCTACCTTACGTAACACCGGAATGGGTCGCCCAGGCGGGCAACAATTACAGAGCCAATCCGGAGAACGCCGAGAAAACCTTCAGGGGAATGAACATATTCCTGACATTCCGGGTCCTGACCGACCCAAAGTTTGGTTTACATAACGACATCTGTTTCGCCATGCACCTGCAGAACGGGGTGCTGCAACCGGACAGCACCCTGGTCAGCAGAACCGACGCGTTCGCCAAATCGGATTTCGTGGTCAGCGCCACGGCTGAAGTATGGAAAGCTGTCATAAAGAAACAGAAAGGCTTCATAGCAGCCTTCATGACCGGAAAAATAAAGCTGGACAAAGGCAACCCCACCCGAATGGTATCTCTGGCCTCGAAGAGTTCAGCAGTGGTGGAGGCTTTCTACAAGATAGACACAGAATGGCCTGATGAGATGTCACCGCAACGAATGCGCGAGTACGAAGCTCGGGTGTCAGAATTCAGACAGAAACTTGGCGTTTAGGATAGGGCTATGCCATCCCCGGGGCAAGAAACACTAAGCCCGTCTCAACCACAAGGCAGTTGGAGCAAGAGTTCTAGGGACTGATCCAAGAGGAACCATAGGCTCAATGATAAGGACACTGGGGGTCAGGACCAAGGAAATCGTTGTTGCCCTCAGCTCTGGAATAGGCCAAGGCTATCGCCCGGCACCCCCGACATACTGGCCAGTAGCTGCATGACTGACAGCCATCGTGGTAACTCTCCCTTGTCCTCAGCGACCCCAGCACGGGCGACTCTATCCACAGCTCCCGCAAGGAGTCGTGTTTGATGTTACCAATCGGCAAGTCCATACGCCGACACGGCATTATCGTGCCATCAGAAGTGATGGTCACGCCGAAGATGCCTGCAGCACAGCCACCTACCGGCAGCTCAGTCTGAGGAACATCCACATCAATGTCTGCAACAGTGGCCAAGGGATCGCGGGAGCTAACAGCGATGCTGCTGCTTGACTTATGCTGGCGCAATTCACCATAGAAACGAGCCACCTCATCGCGAGTCAATGCCTCGTCCATAAGCGCCTTTCCCCGGCCAGAGGGGACCAAGCGCGAAAACGCAATGCCACTTGCTCCCAGTTCCTGAGCGACGCGGATCAGTTCCCCAGTCTGAGTCATGTTGCGCCTGGTGACAGTCACGTTGAGATTGGCTTCGACTCCCTCAGCCACCAGGTTTCTGATCCCATCCAGAGCACGGCGATAGGCGCCTCGCCCTCTCAGGCTATCATGAGTATCCTCAGTTCCATCAAGACTGATCTGCACATCAGTCACCTTCGCGTTTCCTATTCGCCGGGCTGCCGCTTCGTCTATGAGCGTCCCGTTAGTCATCAGGGATATGGAGAAGCCACATCCAGAAGCATAGCCCAGCACGGCAGACAGGTCCTGTCGCACGAGCGGTTCGCCACCGCTGAAATGCAGGCTGGGCGATACATCAACGTCATGATCTACCGCCCAGCCTTGGACTGTTCTATTCACTGCGGTAATTGCCCCGCAGATCTCTTCATAATTCATCTCCGACACTGCTGCCGATTGGTAACAATGTCGGCACGACAGATTGCACCTCTCCGTCAAATGAAACTGAATGAAGAAATCAAACGGGGTGCCTTTCATTGCCTGCTGCTTCTGTTGCCGAACTGGCAACTACTTCCCCTTTCAGGACTTTCAAGCGAGGCAATTTCTGGCCAGAACCCTGCTCTTAGCCATTGCCTCCTTGAATCTCTGAAAGAATCTAGCTTCTCTTTCACGGGATTCAGTGCTCATGGCCCGGCTCCCTCCTTTCCCTAATCTCACAGGCGACTATATCGCCTTATTCGGCTCTGTACGGTGTGGCACAAATGTGCGTGGATGGAGCAGAACCAGTCCAGTTATCGTCTGAAGAATGGCGCACTTTTGGCCCTCCCGTCATCAGTCGCCAGTGGCAGCATCATAATAGTCCGGGTGCAAGGGAAGGTCAATATCAATAGGTTGGCCATTGATAATGCTGAATTAGCAGTAGGAGGGCAGACGGAAAGCGCTTTGATGGTGGTCACCGAACCAAGAGAGACAAGGCTGATCGCAGACATGGCTATTTCTTCAATGGTGGTACTGGACTCACTGTCCAGCCCAGCCTCTCGGAGGGCATACCGGCGCTCCCTGAGGGACTTCGTGCTCTGATGCAGGGATACCGGGCAGACTACGCTCCACAAGGCGGTGGTGGTGAGGTATGCCGCGGAACTGAGAGAACGCGGCTACTCTGCACAGAACATCAACCAGAGGCTATTTGCCATCAGGCGTCTGGCCGGCGAAGCTGCGGATATGGGTCACCTGCCTCAGGATATTGCCACCGCCATCAAGAACGTGCGGGGCATCAGGGCTGAAGGTATCCGCACGGGCAACTGGTTATCGAAGGAACAGGCGCAGGATCTACTTGATGCACCAGATACCACCACCATCAAGGGCTGCCGTGATAGAGCCATCTTGAGTGTTCTGCTTGGCTGCGGCCTTCGCCGTAATGAGGCCGCTCATCTCACCTTTGAACATATCCAGATGCGTGATTCAAGGTGGGTGATAGTCGATATGGTGGGGAAGCGCAACAGGATGCGCACCGTTCCCATGCCGGCGTGGGCGAAGAATGCCATCGACGCCTGGGCAGAGAGGGCAGGCATCAGCCAGGGGAGGATATTCCGCAGCCTCAACAAGGGAGGCAGGCTGACCGGCGACAAGCTCACGGATCAGGCCATCGCTGATGTAGTCAAGGAGTATGCACCCGTGGGCATCGCTGCCCACGACTTGCGGAGGAGTTTTGCCAAGCTGGCCCACAAGGGGCAGGCTGGACTTGAACAGATACAACTCAGCCTAGGACACAGCTCCATTATGACCACGGAGAGGTATCTGGGAGTCTCTCAGAGCCTCGCAGATGCGCCCTGTGACCATCTGGGGCTAGGGGTAGGGGAGATATAAAGAAGAAGGGTGGACATCTCTGCCCTGTCTGACTCATGCCATGGAGTGCTGAGCTGCCTGGCCAGCTAGCTGGCTACCATCCTCCTTCGCAGCAGGTACGCCAGTATGCCTGCCCCCACTGCTGCCACAACACCAACGTAGATGCTAGTGGGCTGGGCCAGGGAGGGGCAACGGTTCAGGGGACTGCGGAGAACAACGTGGCAGCCACGCCACTGATCAGAGCCGACGTGTCGACAGCCAGCGTGGCTAGGTACCCCATCAGTCCGCCGCCAGACGTGGTCAACGCAATGTTGGGATCCAAGGGGCCGGTGGCGTTTTCGCGCCTGGTCACCCACTCAGCAAGCATCCTATTGCCTAGAGCCAGGACCTGCGCCCCTGCATGGATTACGAGAGCATAGACATCCATTTGCCCCGATTCAAATGCTCAAGGCGGCCATAATGGAACTCATAAACCTGGTCGTGGAATAGAGTAGGTCTCTGCAGTTTCCAACAAAGGAATCACCGAGATCCGTTAGGGATACATACAGACCCCGTTTGCCATCTGGTCCCACACTCGATACGTCTACGAATTCGTGCAGCACCGCCTCAGAGACGGTCAGCACTCCAACCAGTACCTTCTGGAATACAGGCACTCCTGCCACACCATCATCAATCCAAACCCACTGGTCGCCTATGAAGAACCATGAGAATGAGGTGACTTCGCCATATACGGTGTGGTCAGCGGTGTCCACCCAGGTGGTCACGTCTGCCCAGTGTCCATCTTCCCAATGGAACAGCTTGAGGTTCTGTGGGTTTGGTGTGCTGGGGGCATAGCTGATACCCACAGTGACTGGGGGGCCATATGTCGCCGTGGTGGTGATGTCCACAAACTGGCCGTGCAGCTTGAAGCCTTCGGGCATAGTGCCGTAAGGGTTGGTGGGCGAGAATGTGTAGCTCGTGTTGCCAGCAGCAGCGACGTTATTGAAGCTGACAGTCACGCCGTTGAGTGCCGCTGTCACGGATCTGAACCATTTCCCATTGGCCTCCACGTACCACAAGAGGCTGCTCTTCCCATCGGCAGCGTAGGCAAAAACCCACCAGTAGTACTTGGTGCCGTTGCCAGCATACCCTGTGTCGGTGTAGGTGGTCGCATTGCCCACCCGCTCGTTGAACTTATGGCTGGCCTCCTCCAAGATGTCGGGGCTGGTGCTCACAACGAGCTTGTAGTCCACGGCTCCAGGTACAGAACCCCACTCAAACGTCACGGAGGGGCCGATGACTGCAGCCCTGCCAGCCGGTGAGAGCAGCGCGGGAGCGACCGGCGTACTATTCGGTGACACTATAGGAGGCGCAGTCCCATACCAGTTGTCGTAAACATTCATATTGACATAGGGAGTGAGCCGGAGTCTCTCCAGGCGTTGCTTGAAAGTAGTGGAGGATTCGGAAGAGGGCCAGTATGTCCAGTTGTTGTAGACCATGCATACGTCTGCGGGTACACCCCTGATGCCGACGGCGATCTGCGTACTGGACTTGAATGTATTGTGATGAATGAGGATGATTCCCCCGGCTGGCACGCCGGGATCAGGGCCATCATCAAATCCCCATGATGGGTCATCATTCCCGCCATGCATATCGAACATGGCATTCGTCATGTGGGGTTCAACGATGTTGAAGCGGGCTTCGTAGTTTGAAGTAGGGTAGCCCCTTTCCCCCGCGATAGCATGACGGCAGTAGTCGAAGATGTTGGCCTCGATCAAAGCAGACGATGCCCCAACCTGCACGCCATATCCGAACCCCGATCTGCGACAGTGGTGGATGTAGTTGTGGTGGATGTGGGCCTTGGGCGAGCTGCCGAGTCCCGGCAGCCGATCGGAATAGTAGGCAATTCCAGCGTAAGGCCAGTTGTAGATCTCGCAATTCTCCACCACCAGACCGGTCTTGCCCGAGGAATAGATGCCGTCTATGAGTGGATCAGCTCCAGTGCTGCCGATGGAACCGTCAGGGCCTTCCAGTCTTATCCCATTGAAGGTGACATCCTTTCCCACCACCAGGAAATGCTTGAAATTGGGAGGGGCAGCAGGCATCGACCAGTAGATGCGTCCGCCTGAGGAGCCATTCCAGCCTCGATTGGAGGCTATGGTGATGCCACTGGGGACGGAAAGGCTGAGGGTCCCGTAAGTCCCACCGCCCATATCTATGTTGGCACTCTCTTCAATATAGATGATCTTCCCGGTCCGTGTGCGTTCGCTCATGCCGGAGAGAATCGAGAGAGCTGCCAGGAATTCCTCGCGACTGCCGACAGCATAGTCTCCAGACGTGATGATGTTGGAATAGCCGGCGCCACCCCCAATGGGATTGCCGGTGGGATTAGCTTCTGCCCCGTATCCAGGGTTAATGTTCTCGCCCTGGGCGGGTGAGGATTGGACAACAGGCGAAGCTCCCAGGAGGAGTATCAGAGCCATCAGGGCGGGGGAGAGTCTCATTATGCATTCTCTCACCACCGTCCTGCAGCCTTGTAGTGTCTTACGGGTGATTCTCACTTGGTCTTCCTTCGTTTCGACAGTCAACAAGCCCTGACCTGATCCAGTGGCCCTGGTCGGCAGGTGCGAATGCTCGATGTCACGTCCGTTGCTGATCTCTAGTGTAGTGCTTCGCAAATA
>JAFNFZ010000222.1 GCA_017885485.1 Chloroflexota bacterium | reverse complement strand
GTTGATACATCTGTTGGCAGGCGGGTGCCGTCAAATATGCAACTCGATCACGTCTCCATCCTGGAGGACGTAGTCTCTCTTCACTCTCTGCCCGGCGAACTTGCCTGAACCCCAGACCTGGGCGTATTTCAGATTCCTTCCGAAGTCCTTGTGGACCGATTCGGCGGCGTCCAGGGCGGTGCTTCCCCTCCTGAGCACCACAGGGTCGGCCAGGTCCGGCTTCTGGCCCGGCACCTTCGTATACACCCGGATCACCTCCAGCTCCCGGAATGTTGCCCTCCTCAGGTTCTCCAGGCCGTCGGCCCGCAGAGCCGATATGGGGACAGTGGGCAACCTCCCTTGATAGCGTGATTCCAGGGTTCGATAGTTCTCTGCCGCCCCCGCGGCATCCACCTTGTTCCCGATGATCATGGCCTTCTTCCACACCGTCACTTCCTCAGCTCTTCTGGCCTCTCCCACAACCCCTATCCTGAATCCTGCCAGCCATTCGATGGTGGCCTCCGCCTGACTTACTGGTTCCCGGGTCAGATCAACGACGATAAGCACAAGGTCGGCGTTCCTGACGATATTGGGCAGCCACGAGCTGACATTGGGTGCTGTTATCGCCGGCAGATCAACGAGCTGTATCTGTATGTTCTCAAACTCCATCATGCCGGGGATAGGCAACTGGGTGGTGAAGGGGTAGTCTGCCACCTGCGAGGAGGCTCCGGTGAGTGTGGTCACCAGTTGAGACTTGCCTGTGCTGGGAAGTCCCACCAGAACTGCCTGCCCTGCCCCCTCCTTCTTGACATAGTAGAGCAGGCTCCCTTTCCTGCCCACCATCGGCCTCTTCTCGGCCTCTTCGTAGAACTTGGCGATCTTCGTCCTGAGCTCTGCCCGCAGTCTGTCGGTGCCCTTGTGCTTGGGCATGATGGAGAACATCTCTTCCAGAGCCTCGATCTTCTCCTGAGGTGTCTTGGCGCACCGGTAGCGCTTCTCGGCTTCATAGTACTGGGGTGGCAGATTGGCTGGCATGGCTGTTGCTGGGCTCTCCGATCCCTCGAATTCTGATGGCCTCGGCCTATATTCTATCGCATAGTGTCCATCATTCTCTTGCCTTATGGTGTCTTTGTATTGCAGACGCATGGACAGCTCCGTTCGGGCCGTTTGGCATGCGGCGCATTAGTGCTATAATGAGCTATGAATCAGGGTGCTTTGAGCGCAGAATGAAACATGAAGATTAAGCGCCAGCATACCCTCTTCTATCTGCTCATCATAGTAGCTATTGTGGTCCTGGTGATCACCTTCCTGCCCCGGGGCGAGAAGGTGCCGGAGAAGACCTACTCCGAAGTCATCGCCATGGTTGAAGGTGGTCAGGTTCAGGAAGTGATCATCACCGACCAGAAGTCTCTGACCATCACCACCACGGAGGAAGAGAAGTTCAAATCCACCATCGCCACCGAGGACGTCAGCCGTTTCATTGTGATACTGCAGGATAACGGCATCGCCTTCGATACAGTCTACTCCAGCGGCTTTGACTGGAGCTCATTGGTCTTTACCCTCCTGCCCGTATTCCTCCTGGTCGGCCTGTTCTGGTTCCTGCTCCGCGGCGCTCGCGGAGCCAATAACCAGGCCTTCAATTTCAGCCGCAGCCGGGCCCGGCTGTTCAGCGGTGCCAAAGTCACGGTCACCTTTGCCGATGTGGCCGGAGTCGAGGAAGCAAAACAGGAGCTCGAGGAGATAGTCGAGTTTCTGAAATCCCCTGAGAAGTTCACCGCCCTGGGAGCACGCATACCCCGGGGCGTGCTGCTCATCGGTCCGCCCGGGACAGGCAAAACGCTGCTGGCCCGGGCCATCGCCGGAGAAGCCGCTGTGCCCTTCTTCTCCATCAGTGGCAGTGAGTTCGTGGAGATGTTTGTCGGTGTTGGCGCCTCCAGGGTGAGGGACCTCTTTGACCAGGCCAAGCGCAACGCCCCCTGCCTCATCTTTGTGGACGAAATAGACGCCGTCGGTCGTCATCGGGGCGCGGGACTGGGTGGTGGACATGATGAGAGGGAACAGACCCTCAACCAGATCCTGGTGGAAATGGACGGCTTCGACACCTCCACCAACGTTATTGTCCTCGCTGCCACCAATCGTCCCGACATACTGGATCCTGCTCTCCTGCGGCCCGGGCGCTTTGCCCGTCAGGTGACCCTTGACCGCCCTGACATCAAGGGTAGGAAAGCCATACTGCAGGTTCACGCTAAGGGCAAACCGCTGGAGGATTCTGTAGATCTGGAGAAGATCGCCAAACAAACGCCCGGATTCAGTGGTGCTGACCTGGCTAATCTGGTCAATGAGGGAGCTATTCTGGCAGCGAGGCGGAACAGGAAAACGATAGACACGATGGACCTTGAGGAGGCCATAGATCGCGTCATCGCTGGCCCTGAGAAGAAGAGCCGGCTGATCAGTCCGAAGGAGAAGGAGATGACTGCCTATCATGAGGCAGGGCATGCCCTAGTGGCAAGGAAGCTCTCCAATGCTGACCCGCCCCACAAAGTCTCCATCGTCGCCCGTGGCATGATGGGCGGTTACACCCGCCTTCTGCCCACTGAGGATCGTTACATGTGGACTCGCTCCCAGCTCATGGATGGGCTGTCCGTGGCACTTGCTGGCCATGTAGCTGAGGAAATAGTCTTCAATGAGCGGAGCACGGGACCTAGAGACGATATCGAGCGTGTGACCAAGATCGCCCGTGCCATGGTGACTGAATACGGCATGAGCAATGGCCTGGAAATCCGAACGTTTGGAAAGAGGGAAGAGATGATCTTCCTGGGCCGGGAGATTTCAGAGACGAAGAACTACAGTGAGAGGGTGGCTCTTGAAATAGACCGGGAAGTCCGGGCCATCATCGAGAAAGCTCACGATGTGGCCAGGAATACTCTGACCGCGAACAAAGAGAAACTGATCCAAATTGCGCAGAGGCTGATTGCAGATGAGACTATTGAAGGTGAGGCACTGGAGAAGCTGTTCAATGAACCTGTGGCCACAGCCTCCGCGTAGATACACTCCGTAGAGTAGGTCCGGTTTGCTCATCGAGGTAACCCCAGCCCCGATCCTCCCCGAGGCGGCCTTCAGCGCCGTGCGCAGTGATGCCTATGGCGTGGTCATCAGCTACATCGGCACCGTCCGCGATCTGTCTCAGGACGGCCGCAAGGTCCGCTTCCTGGAACTGCAGGCAGCCTCTGCGGACCTTGCCCGCCATGAACTAACCCGCATAGCCCGTGAGATCAGGGACAGGTGGCGGTTGGAGGATGTCGCTCTGGTCCAGAGGGTTGGCCGGCTGGCGGTGGGTGAAGTCCTCCTGGTTGTGGCTGTGGGCGCTCCCCATCGCAAAGAGGCTCTTGAGGCCTGCCAGTATGCCGTTGACCGCTTCAAGGAGGTATCGCCTGCCTGGACCACTGAGACGGTCGAAGGCTGACCGGCCGGCATTGGCAGACGGGACTAGCTCTTCCGTTCGGTGACGTAGCCTGCCAGCTCGGCCAGGGAGTCATAGACCGTGTTTCGGGGAAGCTGCTCCAGGGCAGACCGTGCCCGAGCTGAGAAGCCCTCCGCGATCCCGTAGCATTCCTCAAGCACAGAGGAGCTGTGCACCGCCTCGACAATCACCTTAGTCGCCGCTGCTTTGTCCCCTTCGATAGCCTGTTTGATCCTCCTGGCCTCGTCACTGTCGGGACGTTCCAGCAGCAGGATCACCGGCAGCGTGAACACCCCCTGGGTCAGATCGTTGGTCACCGGTTTCCCCAGGGTTTCCTTCTGACCCACGAAGTCCAGGATGTCGTCGACGATCTGGAAGCTGATCCCCAGGTTGTAGCCATAATCATTCAGGGATTGGATTGCTTCTTCAGGGGCTTGGCTGAGCACCGCCCCCGATTCGGTGGCAGCGGCAAAGAGGGAAGCCGTTTTGTTGCCTATCGTCTGGAAGTAGAGGTCCCGGCTCTTGTTGAAGGCATAGAGCGACTCCTCTATCTCCCCTGTGCAGATGGTCATCAGTGTCTGTGCAAAGAGCTTGATCACCCGGATGTTCCTTGTCTCGGCCACAAAGCCGGCCGAGGTAGCGAACAGGTAGTCACCCAGCAGCACCGCATTGGAGTTGCCCCAGCGTTGTTTGATGCTGTCTTTGCCCCGGCGCAGGTAGGCATCATCAATGGTGTCATCATGGATCAGGGTGGCCGTGTGAAGTAGCTCCACCCCCGCCGCCATGGGGATCAACACCTTCAGGTTGTAGCGGTGGAGTTTCCCTGCCAGCAGGGTCAGCGCAGGGCGAATGCGCTTGCCCCCGTCCTTCATGGCATGTTCCAGTGGCTCCACCATCTGGCTTGGAGCGCTCTTCACCACTTCCTCCAGCCTCCTCTCCACTTTGAGCAGCTCTGGCTGAACGGGAAGGCAAATCGAGGGGATGCTCAACGCTGTCATCTCTGTATAATCTTAGGCTAAACCCCTAGTCGTGTCCATTGCCCAGACGGCTGCTCTCCTCTGCCACTATCGCCTCATCCAGCTTGGCGAACAGGGTCTCAGGGGAGGCCAGTCTCTGACCCGGCGGTATGGTACGCAGCCCCCATTTCTCCCCTGTCACCTCACCTTTGAAACCGAGCAGGCCGTGCAGTTTCTGCGAACTGAAAGGCAGGAAGGGGGCCAGAACCGTCTTCAGGCAGGAGATGGCCGACAGTGAGACGAAGAGGGCCGTGGCGCAGGATACCCTGTCCGTCTTGACCGTCTTCCAGGGCGACTTCTCATCCAGATAGCGGTTCGTCTCCTGGGCCAGCGACATGGCTGCCCTCATCCCTTCCCGAAAGCGGCAGTGGTAGAGGGAGTCATCCACAGCGGCCACGGTGGACTCCGCTTTCTGCAGCAGCGCGTTGCTCGCTGCATCGAGTTCGCCGGGCCCGGGTACACATCCATCGAAGTGGCGGTGCGTGAACGTCAGGACGCGGTGGACCAGGTTGCCGTAGGTGGCCACCAGTTCGTCGTTGTTCCGCCGCACAAACTCCCGCCACGAGAAGTCGGCGTCGGCGCTTTCCGGCATGTTCGCGGACAATAGATATCGCAGTGCGTCGGGCGCATAGCGCTCCAGGTAGTCCGGCAACCAGACCGCCCAGTTGCGGCTGGT
>JAFNFZ010000221.1 GCA_017885485.1 Chloroflexota bacterium | reverse complement strand
TGGATGAACTCACGCCGGTTGATGCGCATGGCATACCTCCCAAGGGTCTGTGTGCCTGATTTCCATTCTAAGCGAGGTCAGGGGAGGCAGCAAACAAGAAAGGCATCAGCCGGACTGTCATCCGAGAGAACAGTTCCCTGCCGATGGCGATGAATGGGGCCTATTCGGGATCAGGAGTGTCGAGCCAGAATCGCGGCGTCTCGCAGAGGTCCTAGGCTTTGTCCTTCTTTGGGCCTGCCTTGCTCATCTTGTGTCGTATGTAGAAGAGTGGGAAGAGTATGATGAAGGTGATGAGTCCGAGGCTGCAGCCCATGTTTACGGACTTGAGTGCCTCTTCGGGTGTAATGATGACAGGCATTGGCATCTGCCCTAGGGCCAGTTGCTGCAAGACCAGTGTATTCTTCTCTCTCTTAATACCAGTGAACACCGATGCTACGCTGCCGTCAGGATTGTAGACTGTCATGCCCATTTCGATCCCCCCTTTTTGTTATTACGCCGGTTGATCCTCATGCAGAAGCTATCGTCACATGGCAGTAATTGACCGTGGTGAGGTTTCATGATGCACTATGTTCACCCGAACCCCACCGCAGTCATTTGAGTGGCTGCAGTGTACAATCACGTCCGCTGCAAGTCAAGGGATCGGTTTCAGTGCATGGCATCAAATGAGTTGTCACCTGGTGCTGGCCTTCACCATGTGCCTGGCGGCAATGTAGCCGAAGATCATGCTCTTGGCCTGACAGGCGCCGCTGGTGTAGGCGAAGCCGTGGGAGAGCAGGGCGGTGGTGTTGCTGGTGCCATACAGGCCGGGGATAACGCCGCCTTCGGCGTCGATGACCTGGGCATTCCTGTTGATGACCAGGCCGCCCAGGTTGCCCACCGAGCCCACGTACAGAGTGCAGCCGTAGAAGGGTGGCATCTCCAACGGCCCCAGGGTGGGATTCGGCTCCTTGTCAGGGTAGATTCTTCTGCCCCACCATTTCTGGTAGGTGGTCTCTCCGCGATGGAAATCGGGGTCAACGCCTTCACGGGCGAAACGGTTGAAGCGGTCCACTGACTCCACCAGGTTCTCTGCGGGGATGCACAGCTTCCCCGACAACTCAGCGAGGGTATCGGCTTTGCGCAGCCAGTCGGGGTTCTTGGTGATCTTGGCCATGGCACCAATGCCCAGCTTGCCGGCGCAGGCCTTGTCGGCGATCCAGAAGAGCGGTGCGTTGGCCAGTTCGGAGTTGACCTTTTCATAGGCAAAGAAGGCCCGGCCTACGTCCGGGTAGAATGACTCGTTGCAGCAGCGCTTTCCGTAGCGGTTAACGATGATATTGCCGGGGTAACCGTAGGCTATGGGCCGGTAGAACGGTCTGCCTTCAACCTCTTCCCCCTCGACGTGAATGGTGGGCTGATATATGGAGTGATCCATCAGGGCCGTGGCGGCGCCGACCTCCATACCCATGATATGGCCGTCGCCCTCATTTGAATGCGGTGTCAGGGCGGAGAGGGTGCAGCAGTTCATGAACCTGCGGTTCATCTGGTCGTTCCACTCAAATCCGCCTGTTGCCAGCAGGACTCCCCTCCTGGCTCTAATGAAGAAGTCCCGTCCTTCCTGCTCGGCGCGGAGGCCGACGACTCTGCGACCAGCAACTGCCTGGCCCGGGTGTCGAGGAGCATGTTGATGCCCCGGTCAACACAGGCCAGCGCCAACGGGCCGATGAGGCCGCGCCCTTCGGCCCAGACATCGCGCAAACCCAGGAAGAAGGGGACAGGGTCACGCCTTACCCTGGCAAGGACAGGCTGGGCCTTCTCGGCCTCCTTCAGCAGGGGTATCATCAACGCGGGGTCGGGATATAACTGGCGGCCATGCGGCTTGCCACCGGGCAGGTCGGCATAGTAGTCGGGGCTGCTCTCTATAGTCAGCTTCAGAGGAGTGTGATCCTCGAGGTAGCGGATGACTTCTGGCCCGTAGTCCAGGTAGGCACTTGCCTGTTCCTCGTCGTGTCGGCCCAGGCTGATGCGGCGTATGTGCGTCAGAGCCTCGTCTTTGGAGTCCGCGATCCCGGGCCTCAATCATGTGGTGGTTGTAGGGTATCCAGAGGACTCCCCCGGAAAGGGCCGTGCCCCCACCGAGAGCGCTGGATTTCTCCAGCAACACCGTGCTCAGACCGAGGTCATACCCGAATATGGCAGCAGTGAGCCCACCCATGCTGGAGCCAACAGATACCAGGTCTACCTCTATGTCCCAGCGATCGGACACCCTGGTGTTCTTAACCATTGTTCTCCCCTTTCTCGTTACGCATACAAGTACCGCTTCCTGACCGTCTTTGGGGGAGGGTGCGGCTACATCCTCTTCAGCGGCTCTCTATCCCACATTTCGAAGAAGATCAGGGTCATCCTGGACTTCCTGATCTGCCACTTGCCTCTCGTCTTGACGTATTCGTCGTCGTAGAATCCTCCCAGTCTGAAGCCCTTCTTCATAACCGGCAGGTAATGATAGACAAAAAGCTCCCATTTGCCCGTCGCTGTGGTCTGACTCGTTATCTCGATCTCGGGGTGATGACCCTGGTGAACGCCGATATGCTCCAGCAGCTTGTCCTTGACGTGTTTTCTGATATCCTCCTTGCCTTCCATCCTGATGCCCGGCTCATAGTCGATGACGGCATCATCTGCGAAGCAATCAATCACTCCCTGCCAGTTCAGGCTGTCCAGGTGGCGAAAGTAGCGGTACTTGAGTTGTTTGATGGACTCGATATCCTCCAGAGCCGCGACCCGCATTTCCAGTTCTGCCAGATTGGCCATGGTATTGTGCCTCCTCCTTCGTTGATCTCGGCAGCGCCACATCGGTGGCCGAGCGACCCCCACTCCCGAGTATACAAGGGCCCTTCAGCAGCCCACAAGTCAGCTCATTTGCGGGTGGGCGCTTGAGGTATGTGCAGACAGCCCCTATAATCGTGGGCAATACATCGTTGTGGACCGGAAACGTCAACGTGGCTGATGTAAGCCGGCCATCGTGCCAGGCCAGTGCGGGTGCGGCGTTGAATGGCCGCGTGTCCCCGGTCGAAAGGGCTGCAAAGGAGGGTTGGTATGGGGCAAGATGAGCAGATCATCCAGGTCAAGGGTCTGCACAAGACATACGACACCGGGAAGGTGAAGGTCCATGCTCTGAGGGGAGTTGACTTCGCAGTGAAGAAGGGGGAGATGGTGGCTATCATGGGCCCCAGCGGCTGCGGCAAGACCACCCTGCTGAACTGCCTGGCCGGACTGGATGATTTCGAGCAGGGTGATGTGTTGATAGAAGGAGTTGACCTCCAAGGCATGTCTGACAACATACGGACTGACTACCGCGCCCGCCGCATGGGTTTCGTTTTTCAGTTGTACAATTTGCTCCCGGTGCTCACCTCCGTAGAGAACATAGAGCTGACCCTGCTCGTTTCCGGGGTCCCTCCAAAGACAGCCCGGCAGAAGGCCCTGGAGGCCCTGAATATGGTGGGACTGGCGGAACTGGCCAACCGCATACCGGCGGAGCTATCGGGAGGGCAGCGCCAGCGGGTGACCATCGCCAGAGCGCTGGTAAACCAGCCGGCCATAGTGTGGGGAGATGAGCCCACCGGCGACCTGGACAGCGAAACCACGGCGGAGATCATGGACCTGCTATGCCGTCTCAACAAGGGAAACCAGCAGACTTTCGTGCTGGTAACCCACTCTGAGGATGTTGCGGCCAGAGCCGACCGCATCGTGACCATGCGGGATGGCCTGATTGTGGGTGAGAAGTAGCCATGCAGGAAATCTTCGGCCTTTCCATGACTACTCTGGCCCTGGTGCTGTTGGGGCTGTTCATTGCCGTCGTGACGCTGGTCGGCGTGATGGCTTGGCGGAACCGCGTAATGCTCAAGCTGGGACTGAGGAACATCCCCAAGAGACCGGCCCAGACGGCGCTGATCATCCTGGGCCTGATGTTGAGCACGGTTATCATCACCGCCGCCTTTGGTACCGGCGACACCATGGCCTACACCATTAGGTCGCTTGGCGCCCGGACCCTGGGGGACACCGACGAAATCGTGAGCGCCAGTGACCTGGATGTGCCGGGCGGACAACGCTATTTCGAGTACTCCCGTTTTGAGGAGCTGTACGAGGGGCTTTCAGGCTATGACAGGGTTGACGGACTCCTGCCCTGCATCAACCTGGGAGCGCCACTGGTCAATATTGCCACGGAGGACTACGTTCCCAGCGTCACTGTCTTTGCTCCAGCGCCGGAATACTACGCCGACTTCACAGACCTGAGAGATGTCGCGGGGGGTCGGGTGAGCCTTGATGACCTGGTGGACAACCAGGTATATCTGGACAAGGAGACCGCCAAGGACCTGGAGGCCGGCCCGGGGGATTCACTCTACCTCTTCCTGGGAGAGCAGCCGACGGTGCTGGAGCTCAGAGCGGTGATCAAAGACGCCTCGTCGGGCAGTCTTTCCGCCCTGATCATGCCGCTGTCGAGAGCCCAGGGGTTGCTGGGCCTGCCCGGCCAGATCAATGCCATATACGTCTCCAACGATGGTGACTGGGTGGGGGGA
>JAFNFZ010000220.1:5788-10099 GCA_017885485.1 Chloroflexota bacterium | reverse complement strand
GCGTTCAAGGCAACGTATGACGTGGATGTGAATGGTGTAATCACCAAGGGGCACAACGTCTCATGGCTCGGCGTCAGGTGGGACAGCGCCACCAGGCAATGGGCACCCCTGTAGAACTCAAGACTGTTCCACTACACCTGTGATTAAGGCGTGAACCCCCGCCCGCAACAGCATGCAGTTAGTATCCACGCCGAGGTTGGAATAGTATAATCTCTCCAGGCGGAGTAGAGAGTAGTGTGTTCAGGATGTAGCGCGGCAGGCGCCATTGTGGGCATCGTGGGTATGGCGCTAACCATTCTTGTGTTGGCAGGTGTACTCTAGGGCTTCGGCTGCTCGCTCTGTGTCCCCTAGAGAACAACACACAGAGCCTAGAATAGCTGCAAAGATGCCGGCACCAGTGATGATGCCCACCATGACAAGAATGCCGAAAATCAAGCCACCTATTATGCACATAGGCTCCCCCTCGTGATCCTTGCAGAACCAAGTGTGACAATGCTATTCCCCGACTTATGGACTTGTCAAGAGCCGTTCGTGCGTAGTTGCCAGCTGGCACATGCCTGGCTATACTGGCAACCCTTTACCTCTCTGGCTACCAGTCTTTGATGAGCTTGCCCTGGTCGTCAACCATGCCACCTGAGACGGCGAATATGAAGTCTATCAGAGCCCATATCCACACCGGTATCAGAAACACCAGGCCCAGGCCGAAGATCCATATGGTGGCCCACCCCAGTATCCCCAGGACAAGCATCACCGCTGCCGTTCCGGTTTTGCCTGCGTAGAAACGATGTGCGCCGAACTGCCCCAGAAACCATGCAAACAACGATGCGGCCAACCTTGACTTCGTGGAGATGTTTGCCTCTTCCACCAGTCTCGCTCCGCAACTGGCGCAGAATGTCGGGTTGCCCGCTGTCTCCTTCCCGCATTTTGGACAGAACATGACTACCTCTTCCTCCTCTTGATGGGCGATTTGCCTTTCGATGTGCGAGCCTTCTCCTGCTCCACCTCCAATCGCCTCTTCGTGCGAAACCAGGATGGGGTACGATAGCCTTTCATGGCCCTGTCACACCCAGATTCATACCTGCATCCCTGCCCGGCGCTTCACTCGCACTTTTACCATCTGCCACCTTCCGATCTTCCTGGACAGGATGTTCTTGTACAGGATGCCTGTGCTCTTCGGAGGCACTGACTCCACCTCTTTCTTGCGCAGGTGTATAGCCTTCGATGGGCAGCTCGCCACACAGATTCCACAGCCTATGCAGCGGTCGCGGTTCACTGCGCCTATGTCATTGGGCAGCGTCACAGCCTGCATCTGGCATCGGTCAATACTGGCTCCACAGGCATTGCATAGCTCGGAGTCCACTTCGGCATAGTAGCTCGTCGCAAAAAGCTCTGCTGGTTTGGGGAATCTCTTTGCGGCCATCAGGATGCCGCAGCAGTCCCCGCAGCAACAGCAGACGGCCTGCGGCCGCTGTGAATTGATTGGCTGAAGAACCAGCCCCGCCTCCTCAGCCTTCTCAAGAATACCGAGCGCTTCCTCCTTGGTGATTGACCGCGCCAGCCCCATGTCCAGATAGTGCTGCGCCGAGTCTCCAAATATCAGACAGGTCTCGCGCAGGTTGGTCTTATGGCAGCTCTCTCCCACTGTGTCTTTGGCCTGTCTGCAGACGCAGTTGGCCACCACTATTTGACCCTCGACGGCCCCGATGATCTCTCTTATGCTGTCGTAGGTGCTGACACCATACTCTTGAGGTATGCCTCTCTCTACCGGGATTGTGCGCAGTTGCGGGGTCTTGGTGCGGTATAGCTCCCTGGCAAAGGCCTCATCAAGATACTGCAGCATACCTTCCGCAAAATCCTTGGTGAGCCTGTCCACCTGGTGCTCGTACATGCCTATGGCCAGCATTTCATTGCTGTAGTACTTCTTGCCGTCTCTGGTCTTTGACATGACCAGACCTTTGTGCACCATGCGCTCCAATAGCTTCTCCAGTTCACTGGTGGACACTCCGCTTCTCCTCACCCGTTTGTGGATACGACTCAGAGACTCCGGCAGCATGGAAAGCCGCGTAGCCAGCCTCGCTTCTTCCGGAGTGAAGAGGTGCTTCAGTATGCGGATTTCCACCCCTGACTCCGTGGGCGGGAAACCTATGGGCAGTCTGTCCAGATGTCGCTGCAGGTCTCGGTAAACCTCAGGCTCAGTCACCGATCTTCCTCCGGATTTGATCCTTGCATCGTGTCGACGTGCAGGTGCAGCTCGTGATTCAAGGTTGCCCCTTTTTACACCATTGGCTGTGCACATGCAAGCTGCTTGCCTCGGCCACCGTCCACGGTGGGCCGTCTCTGCCACACATGGCTGTGGTCTTGCCTTTATGCGACTGCTTCACTACAATGCTGCTGTCCGGGCAACAGCCCGGCCAATCTGTCTGCCTGTGAGGGCGGAATCGAACGGAGGGTAGGCCATGATCAGAGTATCGGTTTTGTATCCCAATGAGAAGGGCAAGAAGTTTGATTTTGATTACTATGTCCACAAGCATATGGCTCTGGCAGAAAGGCTCCTCGGCCCTGCTGGGCTGGTGAGGGCTGAAGTGGACAAGTCCGCCGATGCGAACTCACCATTCGTTGCGGTCGGGCACCTGTACTTCAATTCAATCGAGGATTTTCAAAATGGCTTCTTTGTCCACGCCCCTGAATTCGGAGCGGATTTGGTGAACTACACTGACACCATACCGCAGATGCAGATCAGTGAGATAATCAAATAGAGGCTGCCAGATCGTCTTCTGATCGGCTGCCCACAAGACAAAAAAAGATAGGCTGGTCAGTCACCAACCTGACCTGCATTGCGAGGCCAGGTTCCCCCCCCTTTCCAAGGTTGACTTCCAGCCTTTTTCTGCTCTGATTGTGGACATGGAATTCGTATTTGTCAACTTTGATTTGTGCTGCCAGAGATTTAAGCGCTGTGTTAAGGAATCCGCCCCTGATGATGTAGGAACATGAGCCTGCCTATACCCGGCCTGATCGTGCTTCTTATTGCCCTGGCGGTCGGCGCCCTGGCAATCTACAAAGAGAACACCGTCATAGCCGCGGTCTGCCTTTCAGTTGCAGCCGTCTATGCCATTACCTTCGTCTGGCGGTGGAGGGATCGGAGAAAGAAGTGAATCAGGGAGTGGTTAGTCTTGTTCTATTCTGGCCTGCTCGCTGACCACTAGGAATTCACCCTCGAAGACGCGTAGACTATCGCCACTATCCATCTTCACCAGCCAATTGCCTGGCGCATCCTCTCTGCCGTCCCCGACTCCGGTGACAGTACCCTGATCACCGCTGCTGCATATGGGCCAGACAGTCCTCGACATCCGAATTCGTGAACCGGGCTCAGCCTTCGCTCCCCCCTTGTCCCCGACTGGCAGGACCAGCAGTCCGTCAGAACTGATCCACACCGGGACATCAACTGAACTGCCGCTATCTACGATGCGCCCGGTCTTTATGGACCACCTTACATTGTCGTGATTGCGCTTCGGTATCTCTGCCTCCCCTCTTTGACCTCCCTTAGGTTCTAAGTCGCGCATTCTACACTCCTGCAAATGGTCTGTCTAGCCCCGTGTATGACTGTCTGTTGCGAAAAAGGAAAACCGACCCCAGTGGGGTCGGTTTCACTACTAGCTCAGCGCTGCCCAAGTGACCACTTACAGGCAACGCCTCATGGCTCCCCTACATATACATCGATTTCTATGTCGTCGGATTGGCCTTCGTTCTTCCCCCTCGCCGAGATGTTTCTATCTTGTTAGTCGGGGTGATAGGGCCAAAACCCTCAATCCCAGTTACGGGTGTCCCCCCACATGGGCCGGGCAGGGTGGTGCCTCGGTGCAGGGCAAACTGCTGCGTTGAATTCGGTGCAACCCGTAGCGTAGATGAGTGTCACAACCGGTGCGTGTCAGAGGACGTGGACAAGATCACCAGTTTCTCTTCAGCAAGGATCCCCGCACCAATGAGGATCCCGGCACATGGTGAAGAGATTTGGCGGTCTGATCAGCGTTGACCCGAGGCCGACTGTAGTGCTACAGGGGGACGCTAGGCCAGCCTGACATCGGAAGTGGCGCCTGCTTGCTCAATGAACTGCGTCAGGACCCTGCTCTTCAGCTGGTTGCGCTGGCGTACCGGGACCACAAACTTGCCCTTGATCCAGATACACTGCGGTTCCACGTGAATCAGTACCCGGGGACCGCTCACTGCCTCATCCACGAACTCGGGATAGCCGTCCTGGAACATGGTGCGCGCTTCCTCAAGATAAGCCTCGTCCTCTGACCGGAGTATCCTTTC
>JAFNFZ010000220.1:0-5762 GCA_017885485.1 Chloroflexota bacterium | reverse complement strand
TCAGAGGCAATTGTCTTGTGATGGACTGAGTAATCCTTGGAGTAGTTCAGCACCGGGTGGTCCAGAATCACCAGGTTTGGAACCTGCAGTATCCTTCCCGTGAGCTCTCCCCCCAACTTCTCATCCTCCCCGACTTCCTCCAATGTGGTGTGGATCAGCCCTGTCCAACGAACATCACCCTTGATGTTGCCGATTCGGATTCTGTCCCCGGGACGGTAGATTCTCGAGACGAGGATATGGAAATAGGCGAAGAAACTGGCCACATACTTCTGGAGTGCGAATGCCAGTCCCAGTGTGACGATAGGCACGGCGATGGCTATGTTGGTCGAGTACATCATGGCTGCCACCAGACCGGCAACAAGAGCGAGAAGGATTGCGAATGCTGAGATTGCCTGGACCAATGCCATNNCAAGATGTTGTCGCGGTATTATAGCATCATGCCCTCAGCTTTGACACAGAAGGCAACCCGCCACATCCCTGACGCCTCTCTGCAGGATGTTCCCGTATAATTGGATTGCGCACCGGCTCACGGCAATGCGTACTGATATGAGTCATCTGAGGAAGTATGGCAGGCCTCCTTACAACGTGGCTGTCATCCATGGCGGCCCTGGTGCCCCTGGGGAAATGGCTCCGGTTGCCAGGGAGCTGTCCACAACCTGCGGCGTTCTCGAGCCCATCCAGACGAGAGACACTCTCAAAGGGCAACTTGAAGAATTGAAGACCATACTGAGGGATTACGGCAGTCTTCCCGTCGTGTTGATCGGGTACTCGTGGGGCGCNNAGTGGTGTCTTCGAAGATAAGTACGCTGCTGGTATTATGGAAACTCGACTGAGTCGTCTGTCGGAGCAGGAAAGGGCGGCAGTAGGTCGCTTGTTGAAGGAGTTGGACGACCCGGCCAGCAAAGACAAGAGCAGGGCGTTTGCCCAACTCGGCGCACATGTAGACGGGGCAGACCCCCACAACCCTTTGACAGACATAGAACATCACGTCGTCGAATCGGACCTTGATGTCTCTAAGAAGAACAGAGCCTTTGCCCAACTCGGCGCGCTCATAGCCAGGGCTGATTCCTATGATCCCATACTTGACATAAAGAATGACATAGGTGATTCCTACCATCTCCTACCTGACACAAAAGATGACATAATTGAGTTCCAGTACCATATCTACGAGAGCGTTTGGAGAGACGCCCGGGAGATGAGAAGCAGCGGGGACCTCCTGAGCCTGGGGACAGAAGTAAGGTGCCCTGTCATAGCTGTGCACGGAGACTACGATCCCCATCCTCCTGAGGGGGTGAGGATTCCGCTGTCCAGTGTCGTGGATGACTTCCGCTTCATACTACTGGAGCGCTGTGGACATTGCCCCTGGCATGAGAAACATGCCAGGGAGAAGTTCTATACCACACTGAGAAACGAATTGCAGTTCTGAGTGCCCAGGCTGGATCGACCTGGACGTCCCTCGGGGACGTTGCTCTTTGCGCTCAGCCTGATCACCCGGAATCCCTGACGAGTTGTGCAAGGCCGTCGGCACTTTCTGACAATAGTTGGCCGCTTGAGCTTGCTACGTTGTGCTGGCAAGGACCGGTGACCCGAATAGTCTCCTTTTACTCCCGACCCGTGTGGGAGGGACACCCGTAACTGGGATTGAGGGTTTTGGCCCTATCACCCCGACTAAGAAGACAGAAACATCTCAGGAAAAGGGATAACCTGGGACCAATCTGACATAGGTCAGGGGAGCCTTGAGGTGCTGCCTGTAAGTGGTCACTTGGGCAGCACTGAGCTAGTAGTGAAACCGACCCCAGTGGGTCGGTTTTATTTTTTTGGCGCGAAAGGCTCCAGGTTCACGCCTGCTTCGAAGGCGCAGGTCTCAACATAAGGGGGTGTGAAATGCAGAAGGAATTGAATGAGCAGATTAGCATACTTCTCCAGGCCGCGGAGGCGCTGGCTGTGGAGGAGTATGAGGACGATGCCAGCAGCAATCCCGGTGACACAGTGAGAGTGTTCATGGGAGAGGCCATATGCGTAGAAGTGAGAGACAGACTGCATCTCTACCAGGTGGATGTTTTCGCCAAAAACATGCACGGGCGATATGACACCACGAACCCTCTCTTCTCCATGAAAATCCAGGGGCATGGTTGGCTGCTCAAGTGGCTCATCGGGAAGTTGGAGGCAGCCCCGGTCGGGCGTCTTGCGGGAGACTTTTCAGAGGAATGGCCACCGCAGTGGCTGCTGGCTGCCTTCGGAGATACTGATACACTCTGACTTTGCCTGGCTGGACCAGACACGGCCTGCGGAGACGGATGGTATGGATAGAATTCGAAGCGTATTGAACGGGCGGGCGTTGCCCTTGTTTCTCTTGTGTTGCGGGTTCATAGGGCTGTCAAGCATATTCGCCCTGATGTGGGCGAAGGGGGCTGTGAAGGCGGTTGAACCTTCCCCGTGGGTCAGGGGGTTAGAACTGGGGCTGTGTGTCCTTATTGCCCTCTATGCTTTCTGGCAGTTGTGGAAAGACCTGCGGCGGCCCTGATTGAACCTGGCTCGCCTGCTTGTCCCTCCTCGCCGGTATTTTGTTCTTACAGGTTGGAGCATCCCCGCGCATCTGAATTCCTCGCGGTCCCGCGTTTCATTGCCCCCTCCCTTGACCGTTTCATAGTGCGGTAGTGCATCGGTGCCTTGTAGGATTCGTGTTGTTCTCCACCCTTCGCCTGCTTGCTTCCCGATGGCGTCGGACGCGTGCCTACAAGGCTGAGCTTGCCCGGGTAGTGATCGAGGGTGCGGAATTATGTGTGCTGGGCGTTGCAGTTGGAGGGTGAGGTATCAGATGGTATAATCGTCATCCGAGTTCCCACGGTGGATGGAGAGTCTCTTCGCTGGCACAGAAACTCCTTTGAGGTGAAATCATGGCTAAGGTTCAGTTGCGAAAGATCTTTCGAGCGCCGATAGAACGGGTGGTCGAGTATTTTGGCAATCCCGACCTTTACTGTGGTGGGCATTCAAGCCCTGATGTGTCGGCCAGAATCGTCAGTAGGAAAGAGAATGAGCTTCTTTTTGAAGAAGAACGAGATGCAGGACGCCGGCGATTGAAGACCACACAGAGAGTAGTATTCCACCTGCCGCATCGGGTTGACACGGAGATAGTCGCAGGCCCCGGCAAAGGTTCGAAGTCGACGACAGCCTTTGAGGCTGTCTCGGAAGGAACGAAGGTAACCTACACAACCGATGTGAAGTTCGGGGGAATGGCCGGAAAGGTGCTGGGTCAGGTTGGGAAACCGTTGTTGAAGAAGATGATGGAGGATGGGATGGAAGCTGCGGCCGAGAAGGCCCGCAAGTACCTGGAAGAGGGACAATGATGGCCAAGGAAGACCACTCTGCCGACTCTCCATGATATCAGATGACCCTGTGCAGGCCGGATCTTCGATCCAGCGAAGCGCCATGAACAGAACAAGAAGCGCGGTCTTGGAAGTGTGTCTGGGTCTTCTGGCGTGGGCTTTAGCGCTTGGATTGGGCTTCAGTTTCACGCTACTGGTCAAAGTCACGACATGGAGTGTGATATTGCCTGTGGAATTCAGCCTACTTGGTCTGGTGGTTCTAGCCGCGGCCCTCTCGGTCAGAAAGAACAAGTGAGGGGATGGCTATTCGCGAGCGTGAAGGGGGAAGTGATGGTCAGGCCACGACGCAGACCCCCCGTCACAGTCCGAAGCATCGGTAGGTCTTTGTTGCCCTTCTGACTCTGGCTGCCCTATTCCATTTCCCCGTAAGTCAGTCCACTGATCTAATCCAGCACCTCCTTTAGGGGCTCGCTTCTGAGAATGGTATGCCAAGTCCGTCATCTGGATCTGAGCGCTTTGGGTCGTAACAACTGGCCATCTGGGACTTCACGAAGCATCAGGCTACCATGATAATAGAGTCAATGTGACTCCACCCTGAAAGGCTGCGGTCGTTGTCGGATCACAGAGGAGTGCCAACGGAAAGGGAAGATGATATGAGATATGCGACAGATAGATCGACGGTCTTGGCTCATCCCGTGGAGTTGCTGTCAGGGCCGGTTTCCACCGCCAGTTCAAACCAAGTCTCTGATGTCAGCGAGTTACTTTGGCACATACTGCACTTGCAGCAACATGACGAACTGAACATCGTGATGACTTCTGGAGATGCCCCCAGCACCTCAGAGAGGTCTGGCAACACAGGGCACCGCGGCTACCTCATGGATATAGAGCTCGGCGCAGTCTGCACTGTCTGTGTGAAGAGAACCTTCTAGTTTCGGCCCATAGCCTCCTGGCGGACCTCGCTTGGCGATGCGAATCAGCCACTAATCCAGACGTACAGCATCACCTTCAATCCCATGGCATTCTATCCACTCCCCGGTGGGTTATGAGCAACTTCTCCGCGTCCTGGTCAAGGACCCAACCTCCCTTCCGAGAGTTATTGTGACAGTTGTGATAGGCCGTCGATGGGTCTGGTGAGACGCCTGTGAGCACCCGAGCATACACTGTCTTTGCGAAGAGGGGAACGCTCCGGATGAGGAAGTCCCCAAGTAGCCAGTATCAAAAGGAGTGAGTGCCATGGCAGCGAGACGGCGAGTCAGTATTCTGCGCGATGTGCCAATCCAAACCTGCAGGCATCATTGGATGATCGAGTTCTCTCAGGATGCAACCAGCAAAGGGGCGTGCAGATTGTGTGGCGAAGAACGGGAGTTCAGCAACAACCTGCAACCGGCTACGGGAAGTAGAGACAAGGCCGGCAGAGCATCTCGAACTCACCAAGCGGAATGGGAAGCGGAAGAGGTTGGCAGCCTGGTACCATAGGGCTTTCAGCTCGATTGCTGTCCAGGTGCCATAGGGGCTTCTTTGTCTGACGTGAACTTGTGAAGACCTCTCCTGCCACTATGTCCATTCAAGACATGCCCAGGGAATCCAGAGCATGCCGAAGGGCCCGGGCAACCACCTGATCCTGCTCAGGGGAAACGGTTCGGGGGTCGAGAAGGAGCGAGTTACCCTCTATCCGCCCTACGATTGGCGGCTGGTGGACCCTCAGTTTAGCCGCCAGCTCTTGAACCATATTCTCCTGCTTAGTTCTGGCTGATCCCTTGATCGCCAGCAGTCTGGTGGGCAGAGTGCTCCCGGGCAGGCTGCCCCCGCCCACTACAGATTCGCCTTTCACCACACTGGCCAGTCCCTTGAACTGGCTTGACCACTCCCTGGCCCGCCTGTCTATCTCTTCCAGTGGCGTGGCTATCATCTGCCACACTGGTATTCTCTGCGCTGCCTCCCCTTTGAGGTAATGGATAAGCGTAGCGGCCAACCCGGCCATTCTCGTCTTGTCTATGCGTGTTGCACGGGCCAGAGGGTGTTTCCTGAGTTTGTCGACGAGGCTTTTCCGCCCCACGATAATGCCTGCTTGCGGACCGCCCAGAAGCTTGTCTCCCGAGAAGAGAGCCAAGGCGACGCCGGCAGCAATGCTATCCTGGACCATGGGCTCGGGATCCAGTCCGAATCTGGTAGTATCCAGCAGACAACCGCTTCCAAGATCATCGAGTACGGGCAATGTGTGCCTGTCGCCAAGTTGAACGAGTTCGTTCACAGTCACCTGTTGCGCGAACCCTACCACCTTGAAGTTGCTTGAGTGCACCCGGAGCAGCGCTGCTGTTTTGGGAGTGATCGCCTGCTCATAGTCCGACAAGTAGGTGCAGTTGGTCGTACACACTTCCACCAGTTTCGCCCCGCTCTGGCGCATCACGTCCGGGATGCGAAAACCGCCGCCGGTCT
>JAFNFZ010000219.1:397-7115 GCA_017885485.1 Chloroflexota bacterium | reverse complement strand
TCCGGCAGGAAGCAGCATCAGCCCTAGGCAGCATGGGTGACTCCAGGGCAGTAGCCCCGCTTGTTCGCCTTTTGCAGGATGAGGATGAGGACGTTAGGGAAGAAGCCGCCTGGGCTCTGGGGAAGATCGGCGACGCCAGAGCAGTCGAGGCTCTCATAATGGCTATCGAGGACGACGACAAAGACGTGAGAGAGGAAGCTACCAGAGCACTGGGCATGATACGCGACGTCAGAGCGGTAGAACCACTCGTCCGCGCCCTGCAGGACGAGGACGAGGATGTCCGGGAGGACGCCGCATGGGCACTGGGAAGGACAGGAGGACCTCGAGCAGCATACCTCCTCACCCAGGCCATGAACGATAGATCCGTTCATGTTCGCGAAGCCGTGGAGGAAGCCCTGAGCAATATCAAGGCGAAGGTAACGTAGATGACAATCGGCAGAAGTCAGGACCGTCGAATATCACGCAACAGAATTGTGGAAAGGTCTAGTCATGCAAACATACTGCTGTAATCACTGCGGCTTCAACTCCGCAACTATTTTCGAGATATTCCTTCATATCTTCACCGATCACCTGCATCAGGATGTGGGTCTGGACAAGAACGAGGGCCACGAACTGCTGAAGAAGACGTACCTCTATCAGGTAGGCTGCCAGACCTCAGTCTCCTCACTGAACTAGACAGAGAAGAGCCACCCGAGAGCATCGCGGGGTCGCCCGCGGGGTTATTCACCCATCATTGACATGCTGGGGTCAGCGGTTCTTGTAGATGGGCTTGCGCTTCTCCTTGAAAGCTCTCATGCCTTCCTTGGAGTCCTCCGTGGCAAAGACAGGCCACCCGATCTCATCCTGTCTCTTCAGCGCCTCCGGCTCTGAAACCGCCTCGTCAATCTCACGGAGGGTGCGTGTGATCGCCTTTATGGAAATCGGCGCATTCTCACAGAGCTGCCGCGCTATGTTCAGTGCTTCGTCCAGCGCTTTCCCCTTGGGCACCACCCGGTTGATCAGTCCCCAGTCCAGCGCCTCTTGCGCGCTGATATGGCGACCCAGAAGAAGAATCTCTGCCGCCAGACAGTAGGGGATTTGTCGCCGCAAGCGGACAGCCGAAGCTGCCATGGGATACAGCCCCCTGGTAACCTCAGTCACCCCGAATCTGGCATCCTCTGCACCGACACGAATATCCGTGCCCTGCAGAATCTCGGTGCCGCCGGCCACAGCATAACCCTCAATTGCCAGTATGATCGGTTTGTTAGGGCGATTCTCCCGCAGCAGCGCCTGCCAATGGAGGTTGGGCACATCTTTCATCAACCGCTGGATTTCCTCGGGGTCATCGCCCGGCCCAGGGCCTGACTTCAAATCCATGCCGGCACAGAAGGTGTCCCCTTTGCCCGTCAGCACGACGCAGTAGAGATCATCCTCTTGATCCAGAAGACGCCAGGCTTTGTACATGCCGATCAGCATCGAAGGGGTGAGGGCGTTCTTGGCCTCCGGACGATTCAGCGTGACGATCAGAATGTGCCCTTCCTTCTCCACTGTGCAGTTCTTGGTGGTGATGTCCAATTGCTCAGCCATGCTGTCCTCCTGCTATTCGTTCTGGTTTGCCTCCACCCACGCCCTCAGGGTGAGGGGTTGGTGCTGGAGTGCACTACTTCTTTGTCTTTACTTTGGCAGGAAGTTCCTCATCCAGAATCCGCACCGCCTGGTCCACCATCTCTTGGACCACCTGCCTGGCACTCTTCATCTCTTTGACTGCTCCGCAAATTTGACCAACAGGAATGAAGTAATAGTCCACCATCTTGGCACTACCTATGTAGTCCTGAAGGCTGGTACACATTATGATGGGCATTGGGAAGGGCATCATGGGCCCCTCTTTCTCCCATTTCTCAATCAGCTTGGTGGTGAGAAGGCGACAGGTCTTGCCGGTGAACACCCGGGTGACACGTGTGTCTCTCTCTGTCGACTTGATGATCCGATCCTTGGCCACCTGCTCTATGCCGGCTTCATAGGTGCAGAGAAAAGCCGTACCGCACCAGACTCCACAGGCACCCAGAGCCAGAGATGCCACCAGGCCACGGCCATCCACTATCCCTCCGGCAGCCACCACCGGGGCAGGAGCTACCGCATCTGCCACCAGCCGAACGAGTGGCATGGTGCCAACATGTCCTGTATGCCCTCCGCCTTCGTGGCCTTGAGCGACAATGATGTCCACCCCCGCCTCCGCCTCCTTGCGGGCCTGATTGACAGTCCCCACCAGTCCGATGACTTTCATCCCACGCGAGTGCGCCTCAGGAACCATGAAGGCCGGGCTGCCCAGAGCGGCCGCAAAGACCGGCACTTTGTGGTCATAGACAACTTCNNAGTCTTGATGCATAGGCGACGGCTTCGTCAGGTATGCAGTTCCTCAGCTCCTCAATCGTCGCCGCATCCACTACGTTCGTCGGAGCTATGGTATCCACCCCAAAAGGCTTGGTGGTGAGCTTCTTCAACTTCCTGATCTCAGCGTCCAGCTCGTCAGGGCTCAAGTTGATTGCGCCAATGATGCCCAGCCCGCCCGCTTCAGAAACGGCTGCCGCCAGTTCGGCATTGGCCGCGCCACCCATGCCCGCCAGGAGAATCGGATACTCTATGTCCAGCAGATCACATAGTCTGGTGCGGAGGAATTTCTGCGGCATGCGCCACTCCCGAGTCAATATACGTCACGGGGGTACAGTCAAGGTGCGCTCTATCAGAGCGGAGCGAAGTACTTGATATCCAGAATGCTGCCCACCCGCTTTTCCGCGAAAACGGCTCTGACCCGCATCCCTATGGCCAGCTTCTCAAAATCCACCTCGCTGAGCATGTGCACCATGCCGGTGCTGGCTCCATCGAGCTGGACTATGCCGTAGATTATGGGAGGATCGACAGGCTGTACGCCGTTCGATTGACCGGCCACGGTGTAGGTGAGCAGAGTGCCTTTGTCGCTGACTTCTACCCACTTGTCAAGCTGCGAAAAGCAGTGCTTGCAGACGGAACGAGCCGGCACGTAGACAACGTCGCAGGTAGAGCACCTGGTCCCCATGATCTTCTTGTTGTCCCTGATCTCAATCAGAAAACGGCTCCCCACCGCGCCGGCGGTGTAGGTGTTCGGGATATATATCTTGCCGTGGTAGACGAAGACATCCAGGTCCTTCAGTTTCTCTACTCTGTCTTGCATCAACTCAGCCATCTCTTGTCCTCCTACTCGTCAATCGTCCTGAAGTACAGGATGTCGCCCAGTCCGCGGCCCCGTCCTTCTTCCTTCCATACCGCCTGTACCCGTTTCACGTTCTTCAGTTTCTCCGGGTCTTTCTCCTCAAGGAAGTGTACCAGGAACACGCCGTCGTCCAATTTGATCGTGGCAGTGGGGTAAGGATTGGCCAGCCTGTCTCCGTAGTGTGGGTCCCACAGCGGAAAGACCAGGTAGGTGTACTGCAAGACCGTTCCTTCACCGCTCATCACCACCCAGTCTTCGCCCGCCTCAACGTTGCATCTGCCGCAGACTCCGGCTGGCGGCCACAGGAGCTGTTTGCACTTGGGGCAGCGGTTGGTCACCAGCTTCCTATTCTCCAAAGCCTCTTTATAGAGCTTTCCAAGGTACTTCCCGCTGGACCACTTGTAGGCTCGAGGTCTGGCTATCTCAACCTTGATGTATTCCGGTTTCTTCTCAGCCTTCTTCTCAGTTGTCATCCTTCTCCTCCTACAGCGACCTCTTCAGCAGTGTCACCACCGTCCAGTTCGGCCCGCCCAGGGCGGTAGCCATCGCGGTGTGGACATCTCGGGTCACCTGGTGCTCCCCCGCGTCGCCGCGAACCTGAAGCGCCGCCTCTGCCACCCGGATGGTGGGCGTAGCCCCTATGGGGTTGGTGGCAATGACGCCGCCTGAGGGATTCACCGGGAATGCCCCCTCCATCTCGGTTATCCCTTTCTCCACCATCTTCCAGCCTTCGTTCTTCTCACAGAAATGATAGTGCTCGTAGTGGCTCATCTCTTCCCAGTTCGAAGGCTCGTAGATCTCCGCCATGCAGATGTCCTTCGTGGGATTGGTGATGCCATTCCTCTTGTACAGCCTCTCGGCGGCAATGTCCTGGCTGTATTCTTCGGTTCCGGTGGGGTCGCCAAATGAACCGGCCCTGAACGGCTCCTGATGCACGGTGACGACATCGGCTATCCAGACCGGCTTCTTGGTGATCTTCTTGGCCTTGTGCTCCGAGGCAAGAATCAGGGCACAGGCACCGACTGACTGAGGGCAGAAGTCGAGAAGGCGGAGTGGCCATACCAGGTACCCGGAGTTGAGGACTTCTTCAATGCTCTTCAAGCCAAGCTTCAGGTGGGCATAGGGATTCTTGCAGGCCCCCTTGTCTGCCTTCAAACGAATCATGGCAGCATGCTCTTCCTTGGCGCCGGTCTTCTGCATATAGGTCAGGGCTTGCTTGGCGAACTCTCCGATGGCGCCGGTAGCTACGCCCTTACCCCACACCGGTGTGACGGCGGCGGTGATGGCCGCCGTGGTGTCGCCGCAATCCTGCTTCTCGAATCCTATGACCAGAGCGGTATCAAACAGACCCGAAGCAACGAAATGAAAACCCTCCTCTACCACGGATGCTCCCGTAGTGCCCCCGGTGTTGACCTTCAGGCCCGGCTTCATGAAGGCCCCTACCTCATCGACCATCATGTGGTCGGGCAGGTACATCCCTTCGAAAGTCTCCATGTTTGAAGTGAACACGGCTTCGACGTCCTTGGGTTTCATCTGAGCATCGGTGAGTGCTGCTCTCACCGCCTCGGCCACCATTTCTGGCTGGGTGACATCCTTGCGGTTGCTCTTGTGATAGGTCTGGCCTATTCCGACAATTGCGACTCTATTACCCATGTCTCTACCTCCAGCTAAGCCTTCCCCAGAATCATGACGCCCTGCAACTGACCGCAGACGCCCGTGAAACCATGAGCCAGAGCCCTCTTAGCTCCTGTCACCTGTCTCTCACCCGCCTCACCCCGCAACTGCAGCACTCCTTCAGCTATGCGCGTCATGCCCGCGACCACGGTGGGATTGCCTGAAAGCATGCCACCGGAAGGGTTGACCGGAAGCTGTCCCCCCAGCTGCGTCATGCCGCTGTCGATGATCTTGCCGGCTTCTCCCCGGCCGCACAGCCCCAACCCTTCCATCCACAGCAACTCTTGATAGCTGTATTCCTCTGATATCTCAGCCACATTGACCTGCTTTCTGGCGTCGGTGATGTCCGCCATCTTGTAGGCCTTCTTGGCAGCCTTCACCAGGGCATCACACTCCGCCAGATCGCGGTCACCCAGGTAGTGCGTCTCATAGCAGTTCGAGACGCCTTCTATCCAGATCGGTTTCTGGCACAACTTCTTGGCCTTTCTCTCCGTGGCCAGGATCATAGCGCAGGCGCCATCAGAAGTGGGCTTCGCGTCCAGTCGCCTAATGGGCGATGCCAGCACCTGCGAACCCAGGACATCCTCCACGGTGAGGTCCAGGGGTTCCTGCGCAAATGGGTTCCTCTTGGCATTGCCGCGATTCTTCACCACCACCCTGGCACACTGATAGGGGGTGATCCCATACTTGTACATGTAGCGTCTGGCCTGCAGCGCAGCTGCACTCAGGAAGTCAAGGCCCAGGACCCTGAGGAAGATGGGGTCCATGGCGGCGTTCTCTATCCCCCTCTTGTCGCCCTGGGATTCCTTGCAGTGGGTGGCCACCAGAACCACATCCTGATGGCCCGAGAGGATCCGGGCAAATGCAGTGTACACGGCGTTGAGGGAGTCTTCAGCAACCTTGTCCTCATCACTGTGGTGATGACCTACATAGGACATCACATTGCAGCTCGATATGGTTCTGCCATCCCAGAAGTCCTGTGAGCAGGTGACAGTGGCGTCGATGCCGGTCCCATCCTGGGCGAACTTGAGGCCGGTCTCCTGCAGGACCTGCTTGACAGCCTCGTATACCAGCTCACCTTCGTTTGCATCAGCTCTGTTGGGACTATACTTGGTCTGAGCTACCGCCACAATACCTACTCTTTCAGCCATGGATACCTCCTTCTCCGTCGCAAGGTGCAATCGAGCCGCAGCACTGCCCAAGGGCAAAACCCTCCCGGAGCGTTGTGGGTCGATCGTTGAATTGCATCGGACAGACTGGTCTGCAACCCTGGCTCGTAGATTACCATAAGCCGAGCCACTATGTCGAAAAAATGAGGACGGGCAAAATCCGATCAGCTATGCTGCCAGGAGATCATCAATTATGGCCGGCTCGGCCGTGGAACGATGTATCGGGGCGGAGCCAAAGTCCAACTCCAGAGCCTTGGCCCATCGGAAGTAGAAGTGCAGATCATAGTCCAGATCCATGCCAACTCCGCCATGGATGTGCTGGGCTCCGGCCGTGACCCGCTGGCAGGCATCGCTGGCCCAGGCTTTGGCAATTGCCACCTCTCTCTCAGCAGGCATAGCCCGGTTCAATCGCCACACCGCCTGATAAGACAGCCAGCGGGCGCCCTCAACATCCGTCATCATGTCTGCCAGGCGATGCTGCACGGCCTGGAAGCTTCCTATGGGTCGCGCGAACTGTATCCTCGTTGACGCATAGCTCGCCGTCATCTCCAGTGCTTTCTGTGCCACACCAACCATCTCCACGCACCGGATAGCCGTAGCCTTCCGCAACATTGCCTCAACAATAGGCCCGCCGTTGCGCAGGCCGCCC
>JAFNFZ010000219.1:0-385 GCA_017885485.1 Chloroflexota bacterium | reverse complement strand
ATGCCCCGGGTCTCTCTGTCAACAATGAAGATGCTCAGTCCCCCTCGGGCGGCGTTTGCCCTGCCCGTCTTGGCCACCACCAGAATGTGGTCAGCTATGTGGGCACTCTGAACAAAGAGCTTGGTGCCACTGATCCGGAAACGGTTTCCTCTGCGAAGAGCGCGCGTACCATATGATTCCGCTCTGTAGTCAGCCTCCGGTTCGGTCAGGGCCATAGTGAGAATCGCTTCGCCCCCGGCTACCTTAGGGAGCAGCCGCCTCTTCTGCTCCTCATCTCCCGACTCCAGGACAGGGATAGCCCCCAGAACCACCGTGCTGAATAGAGGACTGGGGAACGTCGCCCTCCCCACCTCTTCAAACAACACGGCCAGATCTATCAGATTGC
>JAFNFZ010000218.1 GCA_017885485.1 Chloroflexota bacterium | reverse complement strand
AGTGGATTAAGATCAAGAAGTGGTATGCTGAGGAGTTGATCAAGCTGTGGTCAAAACATGCTCCCAACATGAACTGGGACAACATCATCGGGTATGATCCCAACACTCCCTACGATAACCTGCGGATGAAGAACCTGGCGCCCAGCGGGGCCATGTCAGGGGGCGACCGTCCGGTGTACCAGACCATGGACCTCAGGCCTACCCCCGAGTTGGCAAACCACAGAACTCCGATAAAGAACCTTTACTGCACGGGAGGAGCCTGGTGGGTGGGCACAAATGTGGGCTCGACCGAGTCCTATAACTGCTACAGGATTATTGCCAACGATTTGGGGTTGGGCAAGCCATGGCAGGAGAAGGGAAAGGAGGAGCCGGATTCTCTGGTTGCGCAGCAGAAGATCATCAACCAGAGGATGCGAGATACGTTTAAGAGGACATAGTAGCGGAGGTATCATGCCCGACCAAACGTTTGACGCTGTGATAATTGGCGGTGGGTCCAAGGCCCTTTACGTGGCCATGTACTTGGTCAGGTATGCCGGCATGACCGTCGGCGTCTTTGAGAAGAGGCACGAACTCGGCGGTGGATTGGCCACCGAGGAGATCGCTGCGCCGGGCTTTCGCGGCAACACCCATGCCGTGATACAGTTGCCCTGGTACTACGCTCCGCTCTGGCGCGATTTCCCTGAGTTCTGGGACTATGGAGCCCAGCTCGACCAACACCTTTGCAGCGACGGCGCCATCTTCAGAAAGGATCAGACCTGCCTGGCCATCTACAGTGACAAGCATGACATGAGCCAGGAGCGCACGGCGAAGGAGATTGCCCGGTTCTCCCAGAGGGATGCCGAGAAGTGGCTCAAGCTGAGGAAGGTGTGGCTGGGAGACGCAATGCAGAGAACACAGATGGACCTTCTGTTCAATCCCGCGGAGGGCCGTGCCGACCCCAAAGTCCTTGAGAGGAGCGTAGCCGTGTACCCGGAGTTCCTGGAGGCCGGGTTCAACATAGATTCGCTTGTCTTGACAGGCAGCAATATACGCGTAGCTCGGGAATTCTGGGAGAGCCCCGAGTTGCAGTACTGCGCTGTCAGATTCAATCTCTCATCAGCATTCGACGTCAATCAACCGGGGCTCGGTTTCGTAATGATTGGCTCGTCTGCATGTTTGCCCGACATAAGCTTCGCCAGAGGGGGTACCCACCAGGTAGCTCACGCTGCCCACCAGATCCTGGTGGCCGGTGGCTGCAAGTTCTTCACCCACTGTGAAGTAGACAAGGTCATTGTCGATAATGGAGCCGCAAAGGGAATCCGACTCAAGGATGGCTCCGAGATCAAGGCGAGAAAACTGGTGGTGAGCACCCTAAGTCCGCAGCAGCTAGTCTTCGGCCTGATCGGTAGAGAGCATTTCGACCGTGACGTCGCGCGCCGCGTGGAGCTTCTGGAATCTAGGTTCGCCTGCCTGATGTGGTACAGCTTCGCCATCCGCGAGGCGCCAAACTATGAAGCGGCGGCGTTCAACCCAGACATCAACGACTGCTTCTGGCTTGGGCTGGCGGAGGACGCCGATCCCGAGCATATCGCCCGGGAGTGCCTGTGGTCGCGGCTGGGGAAGTGGCCGCCTCCCATCGAGGACTATTGCCCCGTCGTCTGGTGCCACAGCGTGGTTGATTCCTCCTTTGCACCTCCGGGCTATCACATAGCCAGCAACGAGCAGATCGGCCCTCCGGCCACTGCCTATACCGAGAGGGGATGGCTAGAGATAAAGCGAAAATACGCTGAAGACCTGATCAGCATCTGGCAGAAGCATGCCCCTAACATGAACTGGGACAACATCATCGGCTGCGACTATAACACCCCGTACGACGCTCTACGGACCATGAACAGGGCTCCCCACGGCAACATGAACGTCATCGATCATGACCCGTTTCAGTTCTTTGAGAACAGGCCTACCCCGGAGTTGGCGAACCACAGGACTCCGATAAAGAACCTGTACGCCACAGGGGCCGGCTGGCATATGCCCACCTCGGGGTCGAGCGAAGCCTACAACTGCTACAAGATCATTGCCAAGGACATGAATCTGGGCAAACCCTGGGAGGAGCCGGGCAAGGAAGATCCGGATTCCCTGGTTGAGCAGGTGAATCTCCTCCTCAGGAGACTGCAAAGAGCGTCCAATAGAGGAGATTAAGCGGGGCGACCACGGAAGGGATCGCCTCAGAAGGGGGTGAAGAAGTGAAAACGAAGGTGAAATCCAAAGCACTGGAGGCATTCGAGGAGGCCGCCGAGACCATCGTCAACCCTCAACTGAAGAAGTGGATTGAGCAGGGGGGGAAGGTGATGGGCTACTTCTGCTGCTACGCCCCGGAGGAGGTCATCACCGCCGCCGGCATGGTGCCGTTTCGGGTGAGGGCTACCGGAAGCACCAGCACCGAGCTGGCGGACGCTTACCTCACCAACATCAACTGCTCCTTCTGCCGCCATGCTTTCAACATGGGTCTCCAGGGAAAGTACGATTTTCTCGAAGCTGTTGTCTGGCTCAACAACTGCGACCACATACGCCGCATCTACGATAACTGGAGGCGCAAGGTGGGGACTCCACTGGCGCATATGATGAGCCTTCCCAAGTTGACCACCGACAAGCAGGTGGGCTGGTGGCGGGAAGAACTGGCAATCTTGAAGGAGGCACTGGAGAAGCACCTGGGCATCACCATCACCAACGAGAAGCTGCGCCGGGCGATAAAGACCCACAACGAGACAAGGCGCCTGCTGAGGCAGCTCTATGAGCTCAGGAGGAAGGACAACCCTCCGATCACCGGCGCCGACACGCTGGCGGTCGTCATTGCCAGCACCGCCATGCCCCGGGAGCAATTCAACAAGATGCTCGCGGAGTTGCTGGATGAGCTGAAAGGTGCTGAAGTGACAAAGGACTGCAAGTACAGGCTGATGCTGGTGAGCAGCATCCTCGATGATCCGAAGTACGTGAAGGTTATCGAGGATCTGGGAGGGCTGGTGGTCACCGACTCGATGTGCTTCGGCAGCCGGATGTTCTGGGCGGACGTGGACGAGAAGGCCAAGGATCCGCTGGATGCCCTTGCCAGGTACTACATCCAGGTGAAGCCCGGCTGCCCGCGGATATTCGGGGGTTTCCCGCAGAGATCGAAGTTCGTCATGGACATGGTCAAGGAGTTCAAGGTGGACGGGATTATTGGTCTGCGGATGGTATTCTGCGACCTGTGGGCCGGTGAGCTCTTCATGCTGGAAAAGGACCTGCAGACAGCGAGTATTCCCGTACTCCACATCGACAGGGAATACCTCATGGCCGGCACCATCGGCCAAGCCAGAACCAGGGTTCAGGCATTCATGGAGAGCATAGGAGGTGGACGATGACCGGGAGATCGATGAACGATAAGTGCCTGCAGAAGCTGGTACAAGAGCGCGACATGCTCGGCATGATGGTGTCGACGTTCACCAAGACCTCCACAGGGATTGACCTCCACTATGTTCCCACCAAGGCCTTCGTTGACCATCATAATGAGATAATCAGGCGCTATATATCTGGCGAGCCTTTTATCACCAGCTACTTCTGCTGTGCGCCGGAGATATATACCGCTATGGACCTGCCATGGAATACCTTCCTGACCCCCGCGTTCACCGGTGCGATCACGCCTACCTTTCACGATGAGATCGATGCCAGCGGGAAAATGTTCACGGGAATGGACCTGTGCACCATCATCAGGCTGGCGGGATACTATGTCGAGGAAGACCTGGTGCCCCCGCCCACCGCGGTCATCGCCATGATCCACCCCTGCGACGGCATAAACGTGGTGCACCAGGTAATGGCGAAAAACGAGAAGTGGAACAAGATCCCGGTATTTGGCGCTGACCCGCCGTACTGGGAGGACGAGCGAAGTTATGAGTACTACGCTGACGAACTGAAGAAGATGGTGGAATTCCTGCAGAAGCACACCGGAATCCCCCTGGATACCAGCCGGCTCCGTGAGGTCATCAAGGAGTCGAACAAGCAGATCACGCTGTGGCAGGAGTGGAATGACCTGAGGCGGGCGGTGCCCTGTCCACACGGCGGAGGTATGGGACTGGAGATGTTCGGGGAGGCCACGACCGTTCATACCGGCATGCCCGTGGGCACTGCCTGGATGAAGGACGTCATTGCAGATGCAGAGAAACTGGTGAGGCAGGGCAAGGGCGCGGTACCGAAGGAGAGGATCCGGCTGTTCTGGTTCGATATCCTGTCTCTGGGACTGACCCTGGAGCTTTTCCCTTGGTTGGAGCAGGAGTGGGGAGCGGTGGTGGCCATGGAGATGTTCGGTTATTCGCCATACACGCAGATTGACACCTCAACCGAGCACTCCATGTTCAGGGGATTGGCCGTGCGGGCTTTGCATGAAGTACCGATGATCAGACAGGCGAGGGGTGTGGCGGACCTTTTCCTCACCGATATCGAGCGGATAGTGAAGGACTACAAGATAGATTGCGTTATCTACCCGGGCTATATGGGGCACAAGGACGGCTCAGGCAGTGCAGGCCTGATGCGGGAGAAGTGCCGCGAAATGGGAGTCCCGTTCCTGTACATCGGTATGGACCTCT
>JAFNFZ010000217.1:2333-5363 GCA_017885485.1 Chloroflexota bacterium | reverse complement strand
TGATTCACCGTTTGGCTGGCTGAGTTTCCTCTGTCACAGCTAGGCGGTGATTTGGCACAAAGGAGAGGAAGCAAAATGGCTGGCAGCATTGATGAGCTCGGTCGGCGTCTAAAGGATGAAAGGCAGCGCTTGGCCAAAGCGCTGGCACAGATGCGGGCCAGCGCTCCGCCTATGGGCGAGGCGAAGGAAGGCAGTCCCTATGGCAAGAAGGAAGAGGGGGCGACCGAAGCTTTTGAGCTAGAGAAGAGGCTGGCCCTGGAGAAGCGTCTGATGACACTGCTTAGCGAGGTTGAGCATGCTTTGGAGAAACTTAAGGACGGCACTTACGGTCTATGTGATATCTGCGGCGGGCCTGTAGAGATGGCCCGTCTTGAGGTGCTTCCCCAGGCGACCCTTTGCCTTGGCTGCAAAGCAAAGCAGGAAAGAAGTGCAAAAGGCAGACTCCCTTCGCGATAGGTGGCTCTCTCATGGAACTCCCTTCATCCTTGCGTTGTTGATATTGCTGGCTGATCAGGTGGCCAAGATACTGGTCAGAGAGAACCTTGCCGAGGGAGAGTCGGTTCCACAAGAAGGCTTCTTCAGAATAACCCACCTGACGAACAACGGCATCATCTTTGGTCTTGATGCGCCACAGGTTGTCTCTTTGGCTCTACCGTTGGTGGTAGTCACGGTGGCTATATTCCTCTACTTTCGATATGGCCCATTCGATGGTTGGCTAATCAACTGGGCAGTGGCGCTTTTTCTTGGTGGCAGCCTGGGCAATCTGCTTGACCGGATCATCTTTGGGCATGTGACTGACTTCGTGGACGTGCGTATCTGGAACTCCTTCCACTGGCCGGCCTTCAATCTTGCTGACGTAGCTATTCTTCTGGGTGCTGTCCTCTTCATTGCTTTTTTCTTCAGGCTGCGATCGAGAAGAGCCACCGAGCACGGCTGATGGAGACGACCAGAACGCTCCGCCTGGTGGCAGACCAGGCCAGCGTACGGCTCGATCAGTACATCTGCCGGTCATGCACGGGGATTTCGCGGACCTCTGTTCAAAGGCTGATCAGTGACGGCCATGTAACCGTGAATGACATGGTGGCGAAGCCCAGTCAGAAGACCAGGCTGGGTGACGTAATCGTGGTGAAGATACCCCCGCCGGAGCCGTCACCACTTCTTGTACCCGAGAACATCCCTTTGAGTGTCCTCTATGAGGATAGCGATATCATTGTGGTCAACAAACCTGCAGGTACGACCGTCCATCCGGCTTTCGGCCATCCCAGTCACACCCTGATGAATGCTATTCTGGCTCACTGCCCCGGAATCACGGAGATCGATGGATCGGTTCGCCCCGGGGTAGTACATCGCCTGGATAAGGACACTTCTGGGGTGATGGTGGTTGCCAAGAGCAAGTCTGCGCAACTCAATCTCTCTGCGCAGTTGAAGGGCCGTCGGGTACTGAAGCGGTATCTGGTGCTGGTCAGAGGGAATCCCGCGCCGGAACAGGGCACGATCGAGGCTCCTATCGGACGCCATCCCAGAGACCGCAAGAGGATGGCAGTAGTTGCGGGAGGTAGAGAGGCGCGCACTCTCTACAGGGTACTGAGACGTCTGAACGGCTATGCTTTGGTAGAGGCTACTTTACAGACTGGTCGTACACACCAGATTCGGGTGCATTTCTCGCGCATGGGTTGGCCAGTGGTGGGTGATGCGGTCTATGGTGTTAAGGTCGGGTGGCTGGACAGGCAGTTTGTGCATGCCAGCCGTCTCGGGTTACGCCTCCCGTCGAGTGGCGAATGGGTGGAGTTCAGTGCTGAGCTGCCGGGGGATCTGGAAGAGGCGCTGGGGAGAATACCGCGGCTGTAACCCCTGTTCTACGCAGCGGTTGACATACTGCTGACACGCGGGTCGCATTTCATAGGAGCTGCTTCTCGATCTTGGCCCATGAATCGCGGAGGGCAACCGTCCGGTTGAAGACCAAGCCTTTGCCGGATGAATCCTTCAAATCGACGCAGAAATAGCCCAGTCGTTCGAACTGGAAACGGCTGCCGGGGGCTGCGCCGGCAAGGCTGGACTCGATATAACCCGTCAGTACCTGAAGTGAACCGGGGTTGAGGGCGCTTCTGAAATCATCCCCATTAGCGGCATCTCCGGGGTCTTCCACCGTGAAGAGTCGGTCGTAGAGGCGTACCTCAGCCTGTAGTGCATGAGCTGCGGAAACCCAGTGAATGGTCCCTTTGACCCTGCGGCCATCCGGCGTGTTCCCGCCGCGGGTTGCCGGGTCGTAGGTGCAATGCAGTTCGATCACCTTGCCGCTGTGCTCATCCTTCACTACTCTGACGCAGGTGATGACATATGCGTACCGCAGACGCACCTCGCGGCCAGGGGCCAGCCGGAAGAATTTGCTCGGCGGATCCTCGCGGAAATCGTCCCGTTCGATGTATAGTACGCGTGAGAAAGGCACCTTCCGCGTCCCCGCATTGGTGTCTTCTGGGTTGTTGATGGCCTCCATGTCCTCGGTTTGGCCCTCGGGGTAATTGTCGATGACCACCCGAAGGGGGTTGAGGACAGCCATAACGCGCGGGGCGCTCTTGTTCAGATCCTCCCGGATGCAGTGCTCGAGCAGGGCGATGTCAATGGTGCTGTCGGTCTTGGCAACACCAATGCGGTCGCAGAAATCGCGGATGGACTCTGGCGTATACCCGCGCCGGCGCAGGCCGGAAATGGTCGGCAGACGGGGATCATCCCAGCCGGTAACTTGGCCCTGCTCCACCAACATCAGCAGCTTCCGTTTGCTCATGACCGTGTAGGTGAGATTGAGGCGGGCAAACTCGATCTGTTGTGGATGATAGATGCCCAGTTGATCGAGGAACCAGTCGTACAACGGGCGATGGTCCTCGAACTCCAACGTGCAGATGGAATGGGTGATTCCTTCGATGGAGTCTTCAAGTCCATGGGCCCAATCATACATCGGATAGAGGCACCACCTGTTCCCCTTGCGGTGGTGGTCTGCATGCAGGATACGGTACATCACCGGGTCGCGCATGT
>JAFNFZ010000217.1:0-2314 GCA_017885485.1 Chloroflexota bacterium | reverse complement strand
AGCGGTTTCGGTACGGGCTCTCCCGGCCGGGCTTAGTGAGAGTGCCCCGGTACTCCTTGATCTCATCAGCATTCAGGTCGTCAACATAGGCTTTGCCCGCTTTGATCAACTGGACAGCGTAGTCGTACATTCTCTCGAAATAGTCGGAGGCATAGAACAGCCTGTCCTCCCAGTCAAAGCCGAGCCAGCGTACGTCCTCCAGGATTGACCTGACGTATTCATCCTCTTCCTTGGCGGGATTGGTGTCATCGAAACGCAGGTTGCACAGGCCGTTGTACTGGGTAGCTATGCCGAAGTTGAGACAGATGGATTTGGCGTGCCCGATGTGCAGATACCCATTCGGCTCAGGCGGGAAGCGCGTGTGCACGCGGCTGCCATATTTGTTGGTCTGGATATCCTTATTGATGATGTCCCGAATGAAATCGGATGGAGCTGTCTGATCAGATGCAGCCATATCATTTACCTCGCAACAGCCAATTCCATACCGATGCCTGGAACCAAGCGGCTTTGGCCTGGTGCTCTGCTTTCCATTCTCGACAAAGTACAGTTTCCGCTACGTTTTGTCAATGACAGGGTGATCGGACTCCACGAATAGACTCTCAGTGATCATGATGCTAGAATGGAAACGATCCGTGAGCGTTGGCTATTCCGATGTCCAACAGCCGTGTCGATGTAGAGCTATGAGTACAGACCGTGTGCGGGTGCGATACGCTCCCAGCCCCACCGGCTACCCGCATATCGGGAATATCAGGACGGCGCTCTTCAACTGGCTGTTTGCCAGGCACACAGGTGGCAAGTTCATTGTTCGCATCGAGGACACCGATCAGGCACGCAAGGTGGAGGGTGCGGTGGAGGCAATACTCGGCAGCCTGCGCTGGTTGGGTCTGGACTGGGATGAAGGGCCGGAGATTGGTGGTGAGTACGGCCCCTATTTCCAATCGGAACGTCGGGACCTCTATCAACGCCATGCCCAGCGGCTACTGGAGGTCGGACAGGCCTACAGATGCTACTGCGCCTCGGACAAGCTGAGTCAAATGCGTGCAGCGATGGCGGAGCGCAAGGAGTCGGTGCGCAGTTACGATCGCCACTGCCGCAATCTTAGCTTGGAGGAAACAGCGCGGTTCGAATCCAGTGGCATCTCGTCTGTGATACGCTTCAAGGCTCCACTTGACGGGCAGACGACCTTTCATGACCTNNACGTATCACCTGGCCAACATCGTTGATGATCACTTGATGATGGTGAGTCATGTCATGCGGGCTGATGAGTGGCTTTCGTCCACCCCAAGGCATGTTCTGGTCTATAGTGCGTTCGGCTGGGAGCCTCCCCTGTATGCCCATTTGCCTATGATTCTGGGGACAGACAAGTCGAAGCTGAGCAAACGCCACGGTGCCACTTCGGTCATCGAGTATCGCGATGCGGGCTACATGCCTGAGGCTATGCTGAACTTCCTGGCACTGCTCGGGTGGGCCCTGGACGACAAGACCGAGATCATGGGGCGCGATGATCTGGTGAAGCACTTCAGCATCGAGCGTATCTCAAAAACAGCGGCCATATTCAGTCACGACAAACTCTACTGGATGAATGGAGTACATCTGCGTCGGATCGTGGAGAGCCAAGGATTTGAGGAGTTCGCGAAGCGCGCCCTGACTTTCCTTGAGATGGGGTTGCCAGAAACGGTGGGACGGCCCATTGATGGGGAGTACGTCAATCGTATCGCGCCACTGATGTACGAAAGAGTGAATGTACTGAGTGAATTGCCAGAGAGGATTGGATTCTTCTTCGTGGATGAGCTTGACTATGACGCCAAGTTGCTGCTGGTGAAGGGGGTCGACAAGGAGAATGCCATCTCCTCCTTGAAGGCGTGTTTGAAGCGGCTTGAGGACTGTGCTTTTCAGCAGGACTCCATCGAAGGGTTGATGAGGTCGTTGGCAGAGGAGGTTGGTCTCAAGGCAGGAACGCTGTTCGGTCTGATTCGTGTGGCCGTCACCGGGCGGACTGCGACTCCTCCTCTCTTCGAGACCATGGTTGTGTTGGGCAAGGATAGGTGCTTGCGACGGATTGAGGCGGCCGTAGTCCGGCTGGAAGGCAGCACCGAGCTGTAGCTTCTGCCGCAACAGCAGTGGGCAGGACGCACAAAGGCGGGTTACACCTCCATCAGATCCAGACGATGCCATAAGGGTCTATCATGTCTCTGTCAGAGAAACCGTCAGCTCTACAAGGTTTGAGGGTTCTTGATCTAGCCGGTGAAAGAGGGGCATTCAGCGGCAAGCTCTTGGCAGACATGGGGGCTGATGTGATCAAAGTCGAGCCTCC
>JAFNFZ010000216.1:10598-11455 GCA_017885485.1 Chloroflexota bacterium | reverse complement strand
GGCCTATACTTCCTCGACCTTATGCACAAGCTCAAGAGAACTCCTTCGCAACTCATCGACTATCTCTACAGCAAAGTCGGGCCACATCATTATCAGCGTGTCGATCTTGAGTTTCCTCCCACTGACCGTGAAAGGATCATTGGCCGCCTAGCCAACAGAACGCCATCCCGGATCGCAGATACCGAGGTTCTTAAGATCAATACCATCGATGGCTTCCACTTCTCCCTAGCAGATGGCTCTTGGTTACTCATCCGTCTCTCTGGCACAGAACCCATTCTTCGCATATATGCTGAAGCCAGCAGTCTGGAAAGGGCGAAGACGCTAGTTGCCCACGGTAGAGATATTCTAGGGGTCTAGATAGTGAGCAAACTGGATAAACTTCCTGTCTACCAGCGACTAGACCCCTCAGGAATGCTTCAACACCTTCACGAATTCCCAGGGCAATGCCGGCGAGCATGGAGCAATTCTTCGAGGCTTCGCCTGCCCCAAGGGTACGCCAGCGTCAACAAAGCGATCATATCAGGAATGGGAGGCTCCGCCATCGGAGGTGAGTTCGTCCGTCGAATTGCCGCTCTCGAGAATACGCTGCCAGTTCGCGTATATCGCGACTACGGCCTGCCCCCTTTCGTTGATAGGAACGCTCTTCTTGTCTTTTCCAGCTACTCCGGGAACACCGAAGAGACGATTTCGTGCTTCACTGAATGCCTCAAGACCGAGGCTAAGAAACTGGTTTTGACCACCGGAGGGAGACTCAGAGAACTGGCAGAGAAAGAAGGACTTCCGGTTGTTTCGATAGACTACACGGCACCACCCCGAGCCGCCTTCCCCCACAGCTTCATTTCTCTGCTTGGAGTCTT
>JAFNFZ010000216.1:317-10490 GCA_017885485.1 Chloroflexota bacterium | reverse complement strand
AACGAAAACAGCAAAGCCTGGGCTTTCCATGAGACTCTCCCAGAACTTGATCACAACGCCGTAGTAGGCTATCAGTTCCCTGCTGAAGTTGGATCAAGAACCATGGTAGTACTGCTGCATTCCTCACTGCTTCACCCGCGTGTCTCCGTCCGCTATGGACTTACACAAGAAATCCTCGCCCGGCACACAGTCAAACACAGGACAGTGGAAGCGACAGGCGAAAGTCCTTTGGCCCAAATGATGGAGTTGGTTCTACTTGGAGACTACGTCAGCTTCTACCTGGCCATATTGAATGGGGTTGACCCAACACAGGTAGCCCAGATAGACTACTTGAAATCACGCCTCTCACAGACATAGAGAGGCGCTGCCCCGAAACCACAAGCAGCCTTGAGAAGCCAATCCGCAGCAGGGACGGCTAGACCCCAATCTGGAGCTGAGAACTACCTCTTGGTGTACTGAGGTGCCTTGCGAGCGCGCTTCAACCCGTACTTCTTGCGCTCTTTTATCCTAGCATCGCGGGTAAGCAATCCATACTGGCGCAACACCGATCTCAGTCCCTCGTCAGACTCCACCAAAGCGCGAGCTATGCCATGACGAAGAGCTCCAGCCTGACCCATTACTCCACCCCCCTCCACCTTCACTCTTGCATCCAGTTTGCCGATAGTGCCTGTGACCTTCAATGGCTCGAGAACAACATTCTGGAGAGCGAGGCTGGGGAAATACTCCTGGAACGGCCTGTCATTAACAACAATGCTGCCATTCCCGGCCAGCAACTTCACTCGAGCAATAGCTGTCTTCCTCTTCCCCGTGCCGTAGGTGTATTTTGGTTCAGCCACTTCAACCCTCCCTCTATACCTTGACCTGAGACTGGTGCGGGTGAGTATCTTCAGCGTAGACCTTGAGTCTCCTTGCCATGGCACGTCCCTGGCTGTTGTGGGGAAGCATCCCTTTGACTGCATGCTCAACCACACGAGTAGGATGTGTCTCCATCATTTTGGCAAAGGTAGTGCTCCTTAGTCCTCCGGGGTATTGGGTATGCCGATAGTACGTCTTTTGTTCCGCTTTCTTGCCGGTCACGCGGACCATAGCTGCATTTATGACTATCACAAAGTCGCCGTTATCGAGGTGTTTGGAGTACATGGGCTTACCTTTGCCTTGCAGCAGTCGAGCCGCCTCGGTTGCCAGCCTGCCCAGTGTCTTACCTGACGCATCCAGCACGTGCCAACAGCGCTCAATGTCCGAACCCTTCACACTGTAGGTCATCATCTCTCCTTGATCCTCACCCAAATCTAAGAAGGGGGGAAATCCCAATACCCAACCCCCATCAAGTACAGCCCTCGCGCTGGTGCAGCCGGACCCACAATCCCAGGTTGGCCGGAGTAGGCCATCGAGCGGAAGGTCTCAGCTTCTGTCTTGCCCAAGCCTACTTTGATCAGCCCCCCCACGGTGTTGCGTATCTGATGCGGCAGAAAGGAGTCCGCCGACATGTCGAACATCACCCAGTTGCCCTTTCTACATACTTCGGCCTTGAATACTTGGCGATGCGTTGGCCGGCCATCAACCACAAACGAAAAGGGGGCGAAATCGTGCTCTCCCACAAGTACCTGACAGGCTTCGTTCATAGCATCGATATCCAAAGGCCAACGAACAAAGTCAGAATAGCCTCGACAGAGCGGGGATGGAGTGGGCCCGTTCATGATGCAATACCGATACTCCCGACGTATCGCATGACGCCGAACATCAAAACCCATGTCGACCTCATAGGCCACACTGGTCGATATGTCCTTCGGCAGATGGGAATTCAGAGCCCTGACCCAAGTCTTGAGAGGCAACCTTTTGCTGGTCTTGAAACTGGCTACCTGTCCTCTGGCATGAACCCCAGCATCAGTCCGGCTCGCCATGGAAACACGATGTTTCTCGCCGGTAAGTTTATGCAAAGCTCGTTCCGTTTGCCCCTGGATGCTCAGGGCATTAGTCTGATACTGGGAACCGTGATATCTGGTGCCATCATATTCCATAACCAATACAATTCTGGTGAGCGCCTCTGTGTTCCGAATATGTCACTCCTCAAGACAGGTCCTATTTCACCAACTCGATTATTGCCATTGGCGCCCCGTCACCCGGACGGGCTCCCAGCTTAAGGACACGAGTATACCCTCCACTGCGATTTGCATATCTTGAGGCGAGGTCACCGAAGGTTTTGTCGACCACCTTCTTTTCGCTCACCACGGCCAATGCCTGTCTGCGGGCATGGAGGTTACCCGCCTTCCCAAGAGTGATTACCCTATCTGCCAGCCCTCTGATTTCCTTCGCCTTTGCCTCAGTAGTAACTATTCTCTCGTAGTGAAGCAGGTCGGCGATCAAGTTCCGATACAGGGCCTTCCTGTGACTGCCACGCCTGGAGAACTCCCTCCCAGCTACTCTATGCTTCATCTTCCTTTTCCGATCTCAGGCTTAGTCCCATTTCCTCAAGACGTTGTTGCAGTTCTTCCACGGACTTCCGCCCGAATTTCTTCAACGACAGGAGGTCCTTCTCGCTCTTCTCCAGTAGTTCGCCTACCTTGCTGATCTTGTTTCTTCTCAGGCAGTTGAACACGCGGGGCGACAGCCCCAGTTGCTCCAAAGGCATCTCATATTGTTCAAATGAAACCCCACCGACAGTCTGTTCGCTTTCAACGGGAGCAGCAAGAACAAGCGAAGTGAAGAATGACAACTGCTCCCTCAGTATCTGGGCGCTCTGATTGAGTGCTTCCAAGGCCGGTATGGTACCGTCAGTCCAGATATCAAGAACCAACTTCTCATAACCGCTGTATTGCCCTGTTCGAACCGGTTCAACAACGTAGTTGACCTTGCGTACCGGAGTGAATATGGCATCCACAGGTATCGTCCCTATAGGAAGGCCGTTGCCATGATCGGCGGCCAAAAGGTAACCCTTCCCCAGCTTGACATTGAGTTCGACGTACAGCCTGGCCTCAGGGGAATCCAAAGTCGCCAAATGGAGATCTGGGTTCACCACCTCGAAATCAGCTGATGGCTGAATGTCACCGGCCCGAACGATTCCTTCGCCATCTGCTTCGAGAACGAGTCTCCCCTCATTCCTGCTTACAGATCGCAGACGTATGCCTTTGACGTTCAGGAGGAACTCCGTAACATCCTCTTTCACATAGGGTATGGTTGAGAATTCGTGATCTATCCCTTCAATCCTCACCCAGGCTACTCCTGCTCCCAGAAGAGAGCTAAGAAGGACTCGCCGCAAAGCATTGCCCAAGGTAGTCCCGAAGCCAATATCCAGCGGCTCGGCAACAAAACGTCCATAGTTGTTCGCGCTTTCCACGCACTCAACTCTTGGTGTGACAAGGTGAGACAAAGCTACAGCCTCCTTCCACAATCACCGCGAATAGNNGTTCAACTACCAGTTTCCCATCGAACTTGGCGCCCACTTCACCAGCCAATGGAAGGCTCAAGACTCGCCCAGAAAGATTGCTCTTGTCTATATTCAGCCAACTTGGAATCACTTTCGACTCGATTCCCTGCAGAGCGCTCTTATAGGGCTCCGTGTTCATGCTTCTCGCACTCCAGGCGATAGTATCACCGGGCTTGACCAAGAACGAGGGTATGTTGACCTTGCGCCCATTGACTGTCACGTGACCATGAAGGACCGTCTGCCGCGCCCCATTTCGAGATTCAGCAAAGCCTGCTCGATAGGCCACGTTGTCCAGACGGCTTTCCAGCAACTGTAGTAGCGACTCCCCGGTCTTTCCCGGGGATTTCTGAGCTTCGGCAAAAAGACGGCGGAACTGCTTTTCCAGAACTCCATAGGTATATCTCGCCTTCTGCTTCTCTCGAAGTCGGACACCGTAGTCAGATAGTTTGCGAGGCCGGCCGGTGCGTCGCCGACCTGAGGCCCTCGCCGCCCTCCTCTCCATAGAACACTTGGGGCCCGCACATCTCTCCCCTTTCAACATCAGCTTCTCGTCCACACGACGGCACAGTCGACAGTATGGTCCAGTATATCGAGCCATCGGCCCTAAACCCTCCTTCGCTTTGGCGCGCGACAACCATTGTGAGGGACAGGAGTCACATCCTTGATGGCAGTCACACTCAGGCCAGCAATCTGGAGAGAACGAATGGCGGCCTCACGACCACTGCCCGGGCCTCTCACAAGGACCTCTACCTGACGTAGACCATACTCCCTGGCACGCCGCGCTGCCTGTTCAGCCGCCAACTGTGCAGCAAATGGGGTCCCCTTACGCGAGCCCTTGAAGCCAGCAGTGCCCGAGCTTCCCCAGGCAATCACGTTGCCGCCAGCATCGGTAAGAGTCACAATAACATTGTTGAACGTGGAGTAGATATAGGCTTTCCCATGCGGAACCGACTTCTTCTCTTTCTTCTTCGCCATAGGACTCTCCTTGTATACCCAGCTTCGGATTATGTCAGGCCACTACTTCTTGGAGACGCCACGACGTCTGCCCCTGCCAGCCACAGTCTGCCGAGGCCCACGTTTGGTCCTGGCATTTGTTCGGGTACGTTGACCTCGAACAGGCAACCGGCGACGGTGCCTCAGCCCTCGGTAGCAGCCAATCTCTCTGAGTCGACCAATGTTGAGGCTGATTTCCCTTCTGAGATCACCCTCTACCCTATACCCCTTGTCAATCACATCGCGAATGCGCGCAATCTCTTCTTCCGTCAGGTCCTTCGCCTTCTTGTCCGGATCTACCCTGCCTTGGGCCAGAATCCTCTTGCTGAAAGCGGACCCAATTCCGTAGATATACGTTAGTCCAACCCATATCCGTTTTTCATTCGGAATGTCAACACCAGCAATACGTGCCACTGGAAACCTCCCCTCTATCCTTGCCTCTGCTTGTGCCTGGGGTTCGAGCAGATAACTCTCACGACTCCCTTGCGTCTCACAACCTTGCACTTATTGCAGCGACGCTTAACCGAAGCTCGTACTTTCATCTTCGTGTCTCCAACTCTTACTTGAAACGGTAGACGACTCTACCGCGGCCCAGGTCATATGGCGAAAGCTCCACCCGCACAACATCCCCCGGAAGGATCTTGATGAAGTGTTTTCGCATCCTCCCGGATATGTGAGCAAGGACCTTATGTCCGTTGGCCAACTCAACCCTGAACATGGCATTGGGCAAACACTCCACAACAGTTCCTTCGACTTCTATCCTTTCCTTCTTGGCCATGCTCGCTACATCTGCAATTCTCAGACTACTGTAAGGATCTCCGGCTCCCCATTGGTAACAGCGATAGTATGTTCAAAATGCGCCGAAAGACCGCCGTCGATAGTCACTACTGTCCAGTGATCATCGCCCACTCGAGTATTCCACACACCGCTGTTCACCATAGGCTCAATAGCCAGTGTCATACCCTTGCGAAGTCGAGGGCCATGCCCAGACATGCCGAAATTGGGTATCTGAGGTTCTTCATGCATCTCTCGACCAATGCCATGCCCAGTATACTCTCTTACCACCGAAAATCCCTCCGCCTCAACATGACGCTGAATGGCCGCCGAGATATCCCCCAGATGAGCATTGTCCTTTGCCGCAGCGATACCAGCCTGCAAAGCACCCTCGGTAACGTCCAACAGCCTTCTGGCTTCTACGCTGATCTCACCCACTCCAACCGTTATGGCCGCATCTCCTTGAAAACCGTCATAGATGACGCCCACATCAATGGAGACCACATCTCCTTCGCAGAGCATCTTCTCTCCGGGGATACCATGTACTACCTCATCGTTAACTGAGGTGCATATATGAGCGGGGAACCCGCGATAACCCTTGAAGGATGACCTCGCCCCGCACTTCGACAGTTCCTCCACACAGATTCTGTCCAACTCCACCGTTCTCATCCCAGGTCTGACTTCAGTGGCCAGCCTGCGCAGCACTCTGGCCACAATCCTGCCTGCTTTGCGCATGGCAGCGATGTCATCATCAGACTTAACGCGTATGGCCATCCCGTCTCCAATGGAGCTTGGCCAGCAGGTCTTTGCTCACCGCCTCTATTGTCTTTTCTCCCTCAATTTGAACCAGTTTCCCCTTCTTCCGATAGTAGTCCACAAGAGGAGCTGTCTGTTTGAAGTAAACCTCCAGCCTCTTCATGGCCGTCTCCATAGTATCATCAGGGCGCTGATAGAGATCACCGCTACAGCTGTCACATCTGCCGGTCATCTTGGGCGGCGACGTCACCAGGTGATATGGCTTCTGACACTGACGACAAATCCATCGCCCGCTCAGACGCTTGAGCAGTTCGTCCTGCGAGACTTCAATGTGGATAGCCTTGTCTACGCCGTCCTTTCCCAACGCCTCATCCAGCGACTCCGCCTGCTCAAGCGTTCGCGGGAAACCATCCAGGATAACGCCCACCTCTTTCCCGGCAATACGCTCCAGAACCATCTTAATAACCACGTCGTCTGGAACCAGCAGCCCCTTTTCCATGTACGATTTGGCAAGCTTCCCAAGCTCTGTGCCCTCTTTCTCAGCTTGCCGAAAGAGATCTCCCGAAGACAAGTGCGTCATGCCAGTAGTGTCCGCAAGGCGCTCTGCTTGCGTTCCCTTGCCTGACCCCGGTGCACCGAGTAGAATGATCCGCAACCCCTATCTCCCCATCATTTGAGAAAACCTTCGTAGCGGCGCATAAGTAGTTGCGCCTCCAACTGCTTCATAGTGTCCAAAGCCACACCCACCATAATCAGTAAGCCAGTGCTGGAAATCGCCACGGCTGTAACACCCGTTACATTCTTTGCAATGAACGGCAGCACAGCTACCAGCGCCAGGAAGATGGCACCACCCCACGTAATACGGGTGGTTACCTGGCTGAGGTAGGTGGCAGTGGCCTGACCGGGTCGAATCCCAGGCACAAAACCACCCTGCTTCTGCAGCGTTTCCGCCAGGTTCATCTGCTCAAATATCACCATAGTGTAGAAAAAGGCAAAAGCCATCACCAGCAATCCCAGTACCAGCCAGTAACTCCAGTGGCTAGTCCAGTCGAACAAGAAATCGGCTATGCCACCGCCGATTCCAGAAGCATTGGTGAAGTAGCTCGCTATCACGCCAGGCAGGGTTACCATGGAGAAAGCGAAAATCAGGGGTATCATGCCTGCCGAATTCACTCTCAACGGAATGTGAGTTGACCCAGACTGCCGATACATCCTCCTTCCCCGAAACACGCTCTTTGAATAGTGCACCGGGATGCGACGGGCTCCTTCAGTGAATACCACGATGAAAAGCACAGTGGCCACGCCCAAGACGATGAAGGCTATCAGTCCCGCCAGGTTGTCCCTCGCCGACATCTCCCCCGTGGCGATCATGCTCGGCAAACCAGCTACTATGCCGGCGAAGATTATTATGGAAACACCATTCCCTATGCCACGTTCGGTAATCAGCTCACCGAGCCACACCAGGAACATGGTACCTGCGGTCACAGAAAGGATTATCGCCACCACGCCCAAGGCATCTACTTGACCAAGCCCTCCCTCTCTGCCCAGGGTCACGTAGAGTGCATAGCCCTGCAGAGCCGCCAAGGGCACCGACAGCCAGTGCGTATACATGTTGATCTTGTTTCTGCCCGCTTCTCCCTCCCTCGAGAGATTCTGCAGCTGCGGGATGACCGGCACCAGGAGCTGCATCACAATCGACGCTGTGATATAGGGGTAGACTCCCATGGCAACGATGCTGAAGTTCTTCATCGCCCCGCCGCTGAATATGTTGAGCATCCCCAGCAGTTGATTTCCTTCGAAAACCTTCTCCAGAGCTGCAATGTCGACCCCGGGAACGGGAATATGGGCCACGAATCGGAAAATGATCAGAGCACCAATGGTAAAGAGGAGCCTGCGCCTGAGATCAGGCAAGCTGAAAGCATCGATCATCGCCTGGATAAGGCGCGGCCTAGCTTGCCTTTGCTGCACTTCCCGCCTCCTCCACTCTCCCACCCGCTGCCTCGATCTTATCTCTGGCAGCAGCCGAGACCTTGTCCGCCCTCACTATGAGCGCACGGTCCAGAGCACCCCCACCCAGGAGCTTAAGGGGTTTTGCGGCTGACCTGATCACCCTAGCCTTCAGCAGGCTGCGTCGGTCAACCACGCTATTGGGCTCAAAAATACTGAGTCTGCCCACATTGACCACGCAGTATACTTTCTTGAAGATGTTGGTGAAACCCCGTTTCGCAGGCAAACGTTTTACCAGAGGCAATTGACCACCTTCGAAGTAGGGGTGAATGCCGGGCCCACTGCGCGCTTTCTGCCCCTTCATGCCTCTGCCGGAATACGTGCCATGGCCACTGCCCAAGCCACGTCCGACGCGCTTCTTTCCCTTCTTGGAACCATGGGCCGGCGCTAGATCATCTTGTCTGACCACTACGCTTCTATCTCCTCAACCTTAACCAGGTGCTTCACCTTAAGAAGCATCCCGCGAACCGAAGGTGAATCCTCTCGTTCAACTCTCTGGTGCAAACGACGCAGGCCTAATGCTTCGAGCGTACGCCTCTGATCCTTTGCATAGCCAATGCAACTCTTCATCCATGTGATACCTAATCTGGGCATTTCCAGTTCATCCCTTTGCAGCAGATCCTGCTTTTCTCTCAGCGAGAACCTTGTCCGGCTCTCTCAGCCGACTCAGGGCAACCATAGTTGCCTTCACCACATTGGTTGGGTTAGAACTACCCAGCGACTTCGCCAGGACGTCTTTTACTCCAGCCACCTCGACCACCGCGCGCATGCTGCCACCAGCAATAACACCACTGCCCGGCCTTGCCGGCTTCAGCAACACGTCAGCCGCTCCAAATCTTGCCCTTATTTCATGTGGAACAGTTGTCCCAGCCAAAGGAATGGCAATCATGCCTTTTCTCGCAACACTGCCAGCCTTCTGAATCGCCTGGGCAACTTCATTTGCCTTGCCAATCCCTATTCCCACATGGCCGCTCTCATCGCCAACCGCCACCAGAGCTCTGAACCTGAGGTGCTTGCCTCCCTTGACGACCTTGGCAACACGAGTCACAGAAATCACCCTCTCAGACAACTCTTCCTTGGCTTCCACTACTTCTTGCCGTACCATCGTCTCACCAAGCCTAGAACTTCAGTCCCGATGCTCTGGCCGCCTCGGCCAGAGCTTTCACACGACCGTGATACTTGCACCCACGTCGATCAAACACAACCTCTGTGACTCCTCTCTCCATGGCTCGTTTGCCCACCAAAGCGCCCACCGCAGCAGCAACCTCCGTCTTCTTTCGCTTCTCAGCCACTATCTCAGGTTCACAACTGGAAGCGCTGGCTACGGTATGCGACTGTCTATCATCTATGACCTGTGCACTGATGTGCTTCAAGCTCCGAGAAACACACAAACGGACTCTGGTTTGATGCCTCAGCTTCCTGCTTGAGTCCCTCTTCCTCTTCATAGTCGCCTACTTCTTCTTAGCCGCGGCCCGACCCGCTTTCCCCGGCTTGAGCCGCATGGTCTCTCCCACATATCTGACACCCTTCCCCTTGTAGGAGTCACAGCGACGAATTGCCCGTATCTTCGCAGCCGCCTCACCCACCGACTCCTTGTCTATTCCCATGACCTTGATCCGGTTTGTGCCTTCCACTGCAAAAGATATCCCTGAGGAAGGCGATACTTCCACAGGATGAGTGTATCCCACTTGAAGAACCAGTTTCTCCGCAACCTTCTGAGCACGAAAGCCTACACCGACAACCTCCAGAAGCTTCTCATAACCCTTGCTGACTCCATCAACCATATTGGCCAGCAGCGAGCGCGTCAGCCCATGCAGAGCGCGGCAATCATCGCCACCTGACGGGGAAACCAGCAAGTTCCCCTCTTCAAGCACAATCGACATGGCCGGATCAAATGATCGACGCAATTCACCCTTCGGCCCCTTTACCGTGACCTCGTTTTCCTTCATTTCCACTACCACCCCGGCAGGCAGGCGTATCGGCAGTTTACCCACTCTGGACATCGTCAAATCACCACGTTACTCAATTTGAGGTCACCATATGTAGCAGAGCAGTTCACCACCGAGGTGCTGCTTCCACGCCTTCTGCCCAGTCATTATGCCCTTCGAAGTCGAGAGCATGGCCACGCCCAAACCCCCGTAGACACGAGGTATTTCCGAAGCCCCTACGTATACTCTAAGACCAGGCTTGCTGACCCTTTTCAGACCAAGAATAGCCGG
>JAFNFZ010000216.1:0-188 GCA_017885485.1 Chloroflexota bacterium | reverse complement strand
CGGAGAGCTAGCTCGCGGAAGCAAATTCGACAAAGCCCAAATTTCCGCATATAGGCGCGTGGTCTACCGCACAGGTTACACCTACTATGCCTTTGCACCTTGTATTTGGATTCACGTTGCCACTTCACAATCTTAGACAGCTTTGCCAACTCACTAACCTCTCACAAAGGGCATTCCCAGAAGCTCCA
>JAFNFZ010000215.1 GCA_017885485.1 Chloroflexota bacterium | reverse complement strand
AGACCCCTGACCAGGCAGTCTGCCGTGAGCTGCGAGAGGAAACAGGCTATGTGCCAAACCAGATCACGAGGCTGGGGGGGTTCTACTCCTCGCCGGGATATTGCACGGAGTACCTTCACCTGTACCTTGCCACCCATCTTGTGCCCAGCCCTCTGCTGGCCGAGGATACCGAGGACATTGAGGTTGTGCGTGTGCCATCGGCAAATGTTGACAGTCTCATTGCCTCGGGCAGGATCTGCGATGCCAAGAGCGTTGCTGGCCTGTTAAGCCTTTCCCTATTTCGGTGACTTCTGGCCGCGGGTGGCACTCGGCTGCGGCCGACGTGTCTACGATGAACCCTGCGGGGAGCTAGTGGGTTGTCGCGGCGGTCTGTTTGGTGCAGAATCTGATGATCTCGGCAAAGTTGCTCAGCTTGGACAGATTGTTGGTCTCCAGGAATCCGTCGTAGGTGAGATTGATCCATGGTTTCCCGTGTATTCTGCTGAACCTCTCGGACATGGCGGCCACAATTCCCCCGGGCATACAGCCGTGAGGCATCACCGATATCACTCCGGCAATGCCGGGGGCTTCCATCCATTCAATCCCCACCCCTATGCTGAGGACTGCCTCGCTGCCACATTTCGGGGAAAGGTGTTGACTGGATAAGGACAGTATCTCCTTGATGGATGGCTCTCGGGTGTCAACAAGGTGGTTGAAGTTTGAGACCACTGAACGTTCGTCGCGCTGCAACTGGAACCGTCTGAGGTACCCCGTCACGACCTTCCTCAGCTTCCTATCCCGTACACCATCCTCGATGTTCCTGTGAGTGATGTATTTGAGCCACTCACTCATCGGTGAGACCGTGGCCTCGAGCCCTGCCTTCTCGCACTCTTTCACCAGGTCTCTGTTGCTGAATCTGTTGGACCGCAGGTATATCTCGCCATTGATGCCCACAATTGGCCTTCTTGGTTCGTTTGAGTCGATGAGGGACTTGAATTTCGCGGTTGTCTCCCTCAGGTAGCCATCGAATTCCTCACGCCTGCGGATACGGTCGGCAAGAGTGGACAGGCATTCACTGAACAGGGCGTCCGTTGCCCCTGCCGATTTCTCGTATGGCCGGGTTCTCCAGAGAAGCTTCTCCAGATAGTCCACTGCTACGATACCCCTCCAGGCCAGCCGCTCGAAATCTGTGCCCAGGTTCAAGTCGCGGTAGGCGTTGTTTGAAACGGTGGTACGGATCTTCAGGTCAAAGCCGATTTCTCTGAGTATCCTGGCTTGCTCCACAGCATATTTCCCGAAGCGGCAAGGCCCGAAAGCGCTCGCCATGAATCCTTCCACGTCTTCTGGTCCGAAATCGTAGCTGTCTGCTTCGTGGAAGAACCTCATGAAGTCGCCCAGGCTCACACGGTATGGCAGACACTCCTTGCCCGAAGTCACCCGATTGCTGTGGAGGAGGTTTCTCTCATCTGCCTCCGGGAGTACGACGGCCTTAACCCCGAAGGCTTGCATGGCAGCACCGAGTGCGTCGGCATGTGGGGCCATTCTTGGAATCAAGACAACCTTGTTCGGATTGACGCTTGTCACTGCGGTGCGGCGGATGTCTCTCAGGTCGACTGGCAGGCCGTACGGTTTCGAGCGAGCATGTTGGGTTATGGTGTCGACAAACGCCTCCAGTCTGGTAACGATGCCGGCCTCTGCGGCGTGTTCATCGATCTCCAACTGCCCCAGTGGCTTGCTGCCCATGATATCTTGAACAATATTGAGCACGAACGAGTTGGGCCCGCAGCCGAAGTTGGTCAAGACCAGTCCGTACAACTGCGGGTCTCGTGCTGCCAAAGCCGCTCCAGCTATGTGTTTGCTTTCACTCAGCCAATAGGGCCTGTCGGAGTATTCCCTGACATCAACGGAATCCAACGGCAGGAAGTCCAGTGGTATGGGTACCACGCCGAGTTGGGCCAGCTTTTCGGCGATACCAAGATTCGCCCCGGAATCCTGAAACATGTATGAACGCGAGAGAATCACCACGCCCAATTGACTGCCCTGATGAATTCGTTGCAGCAGTTCTCTGCCGCGCTCGACCAGTGCTGCTTCAAACTCCCGTTGTGCCTCAATGCCGGCCATTGCCGCGGCCCTTCCCTGTCTCTTTGTGAACCCCATTTGTGCTGCTGCCTCCGCCAGGTTGCCGATCAGGTCACTGTCCCCTCTGCTGAGGTCCATCACAGGTATCAGTATTCTGTCTTCAAGATCCAGAACGTGACGTATGATGAAAGGTGATGCCTGAACCAGGGGGCAGGAGTACTTCTGGTTTTCATCACCTTCTTTCAGACCCAGTCGGATAGCGCAGGGANNAGCGGGAAGCAGCTGTCGGTGTAGCCTAGCTCCACGGCCTCTTCCGTGATCTGCTTGGTGGTCTTGCTTGAAACGACGACTTTCGCGCCCAGCGCGTTGAGGAAACCGATGAGCAGCGGAGCGTAGTCATAAACCACAAGTGCTCTGGGAACACCGACTGACGGTGCACCTTCCTTCTCCTGGTAGTGCTTGAAGAGCAGTCTCTCGCGTTCGTCGAAAGCAGTCTCCACTCTTTCTCTGCCAACGGCGCTGTCGTAGAGATCGCACCTGCTACCGTAGAATGTCGGTTTCTCATCCGGTATATCGAGCCGACTGATATTGCAGTTGTTGTCGCAACCCTTGCACACGAAGGTGGCCAGCTTGTGCTCGCTTTCAACAACCCTCTGGAACCCTTTGAACCGTGACCTTTCGCCTTTCCCGTCGATGCTCTCTTTGGCCAGAAGTGCCGCACCTATGGCTCCGCTGACCTCTTTGTGTTCAGGCACGATGATGGCCTTCCCTTGAAGTGCCTGGTGGAAAGCGGAGACAACTGCCTCGTTGTAGAACACAGCCCCGGTGAGGATTACCTTCCCACCGAGTTTCCTGGTCTCCACGACCTTGGACATGTAGTTCCCCGCGATTGAATTGGCTAGGCTGGCTGTGATCACCTCAAGGGGCACACCGCTGTGCTGTGCCGAAGCTACTGCCTGTCCCATGAACGCGGCGCATCTTGTCCCCAGATCGATAGTGTGGGGAGCTTTGAATGCCAGGTCAGCGAACTCACCGTTTTGAACGTGGATACCGAGCTTCTCGGCAAGCTCATCAATGAAGCTGCCAGTTCCGGCAGCGCAGGCTTTATTCATCTGATAATCGACAACGATACCGTTTCGCTTTATGACCAGCTTTGAATCCTGCCCACCGATCTCGATAATATCTGCTTCAGGATCCAACTCTGCTCCTGCTCTGGTCTGTGCGGTGATCTCGTTCTTGATCAGGTCTGCTCCAATGAAGCTGCCCACGAGATACCTGCCAGAGCCAGTAACGCCTACTCCAGCTACCATGACCTTGTCGCTGCCGCTTCTCAGAAGGTTGCGAAAGACATCTTTAACTGCGTCTAACGGCCTTCCTGCAGTCATGAGGTAGCTCTTCGCCATGACGCTCTTCCCCGATTCGTCCATGATGACTGCCTTGGTACTGGTTGAACCAACATCGACACCCAGATAGCCTACCAGTGGCTGGTCTATTGTTGGAGCCGTCCAACTGGAAGATTGCCGACCCTGTCTATCAAGCTTGGGCATTTCAAAGTAGCGTTGGTTGTCTCCTGCTTCTGTCAGAAGAGTCACCCTTGAGTGTTTGCCCGATTCCTTCGCCAGGAAAGCTGCCCCCAGAGCCTCAATGTGGAAGTGGTTCTCAGGGACAATTGCACTGACCTGGTGTCCGTTTCGCGACGACAGCACTTCGTTGAGAGCTTTGATAATGGCNNTTGTTGGCGGCAACCCCGCCAACGCAGTAGACCGGTTCCTTGAAATCACCTTTCTGGAGAGCAGCCACCATCCGGGCTATGCTTCCACAGAGTGCGTAGAGCATGGCTCCCATCGGGACTCCCTTTTGCTGCAGATGGATCAGGTCAGTCTTGGCAAAAACGCTGCATCGGGCGGCTATTCTCGGTACATTTCCCTCGAATTCCAGTGCCAGGCATGAGAAGTCCTGCATGGTGATGCCGAGTCTGTACGCCTGTT
>JAFNFZ010000214.1 GCA_017885485.1 Chloroflexota bacterium | reverse complement strand
CCGGCCCATCAGGGGACTTGACAGGCGGCGTATAATGTCAAGTCGGAATAGAAAGAAGGTGTTGAGAATGCGAAGTATGCTCAGAAGACGGCTGTGGCACCTGTCTTCAGGGTTATGCATTGCGCTGGCGGCATGGTTCTTGCCAGACACGATCCTGCTCGTGTCACTGGGGGTCATCACTTTCCTGTTTCTGGCATTTGAAATCATCAGGCTCAACATCCCCCGTGTCAACAATTGGTTCTTCTCGCATTTTGGATCACTGCTGAGGGACGGAGAGAGATCCAGCGTCACCACGTCGAGCTACGTGCTCATTGCCGCGCTGACGGGGTACCTGTTTTTTGGCCGGGAGATCGCAGTNNCTGGCGTGCTTCTTCGCCTGTCTCGCCGCTGGGTTCGCCCTGCACTACGCTGGTCTGCATATCGGTCTGGTGCCCATCCTGGTAGGCTCCATGGCAGCTACCGTCGGACAGGCAATACGCAACCCGGCGGTGGATGACAACCTTACTCTGCCTCTCTTCGCGGGGGTGGCCATGGCCGCTATGCCCTAGAGGAGAGCACTCCTCTTCATCGCCTCTGACTAGACGATAGCCGTGGTGGAGTTCCTTCGTTCCGTGCCGGCCTCCGACTATCTCACCATGGTTACCTTACTACCTTGCTCTGTTCCTGATGGTCTATGGAGTTATGAGGGGGCAACCGCTGCACCACGTCAAACGACCCTTCAGCCACCAACGGAGAACTGAGCACTCAGCAATTCTTGTGCACGCGATGAAGGGCCCACATACACTGTGTAGGTGATTGGCTCTATCACCCAGTTGGCGCGCTGCTCATCATAGTAGGCCAGTCGTCTCGCCGGCAGCGCGAAGACCACCGGCTTGGTTTCGCCCGGAGCCAGGTGCACCTTGGCAAAACCCTTCAACTCCTTGAGACATCTCTCCACCTGCGACCCCTCATACCCGACATACAACTGAACCACCTCTTCGCCGGCGACTCCGCCCGTGTTGGTCACGTCCACGCTCACCCGCAGCGTTCCGTCAGTGGGGATTTCCGTTCCGTCAAGCCGCAAATCCCTGTATGCAAACGTGGTATAGCTGAGGCCGAAGCCAAAGGGGAAAGCGGGCTCATGGCCTTCCTTGTCCATGAGCCGGTAGCCGTGAAAGTAGCCGTATTCTATGGACTTGGCACGCTTGTCGAAGAACGGGAGCTGGCTTTCGGATCGCGGAAAGGAACAGGGCAGCTTGGCAGAGGGGCTCACCTTGCCGAAAAGGATATCCGCCAGGGCGTTGCCACCCTCCATGCCGGGGTACCAGGCCATCAAGACCGCTGGTACCTTCTCACGCCATGACTCGGTGACGACGGCACTGCCCCCCATCAGCACCACCACCGTCTTCGGGTTTGCGGCAGCAATGCGCAGGATAAGGGCCTCATCCCGTGGTTTGAGGGTCAGAGCATCTCTATCACCACTTCTGTGAAACAGATACTCTCCTTCATCCTTGCGGGTGTTTCCCACAATCACGACCACCGTGTCTGCCCCGCGCGCCGCATCAACCGCCCTGCCTGTGTTTTTCCCATCGTTGTACGTGATTCTGCAATCCTCCGGTGCCGTCCTGCGCAGTCCCACAAGCGGCGTGACCACATAGGGGGGCCGCACCATGCTGCTGCCTGTGTCCCCGATGTTCGGCACGGCCGCCAGCTTGCCAATGACTGCCAGGCGCTTCACCCGTGCCACGTCGATGGGGAGCACCCGGTGATCATCGCCTCCCGTCCGCTCGTTCTTAAGCAACACCATGGACTTCTGGGCGGCCTCCCTTGCCAGCGCTTTGTGTGCCGCGCTGACCACAGCCTGGGGATTGTATCGCTCTGACTCACCTGCCTGCGCGAATCTGATCTTCTGTCTCAGGATACGGAGCACGGCCTCGTCAACCACGTCCTCAGGGAACTTGCCCTCCCGGACCAGTTTCACCAGCTTTTTCCCAAAATGAACGGTGAAGGGCATCTCAAGGTCCAGGCCCGCAGCGGCGGCTCCCGCACTGCGAATGCCCCACATGAAATCCGATACCACGAACCCCTGAAATCCCCACTCGCTTTTCAGAATGTCCCGCAGGAGATGACGGTTGTGACCGCAGTAGTGCCCGTTCACCTTGTTGTAGGCACTCATGACAACGGCTGCACCCTCATCAACACAGCGCTTGAAGTGCGGCGAGTAGACCTCGCGCAGTGTCCTCTCGTTCATGCGGACATCAACTCTGAATCGCGCGTTTTCGATGCTGTTGGCAGCATAATGCTTGACGCAGGCCATGATATGCCGCTGGACACCCCGCACAGACGCCGCGCCCATCTCGCCCAGATGAAATGGATCTTCTCCGTAGGTCTCCTGGGCCCGGCCCCAGGCAGGATGTCTCAGCACATTGATGCACACATTGCCCAGGAGATTAGCTCCCTGAGACCTGGCCTCGACGCCCATGGCGTCGCCAATCCTCTCTTCAAGCTCGATATCCCACGAAGCACCACGGGCCATTGAGACGGGAAAACACGTGGAACGGTACACCACCACGCCCCGGGGACCATCGCTGAACCGAATGCCCGGAATCGACAGTCGCCGGTTTTCCCCCGCCGGTATGGGGCGTCTGTTGTAGCCCACAAACAGCCAGGCAACGCCACTCACCAGTGGCGTGTCGCCCGACATCTGGCGGACCTTCTCTTTGAGGTTCATCTGCGCCAGTAGGTGCTTGGCCCTCTCCTCGACCTGCCCTTTGCTAAGAACAACGTCCGCCTTCAGTGCTCCCCACTCCCCGGGAACCCTTTTGGCTCTTGTCATCTTCCCTACACCGATGCTCCCACCATGCCATGCATGGCAATGGCTCCCACAGCAGATTATCGCATCTTCTGGATGTGTGCCACCAGCAGCACAGAAACAGCTGAATGCCCGCAGCCCTATCTTCGCCTTGAGCTCGGGAAGGCCAGCGCCATGGACGACTCCAGAAAGATTCCGAACACTCGGTTGACGCCTTTGGCCGCTTATGATATCGTCCGAGGCAGCCAACGCCACAGTTGCTCAATGCTAGAAGACAGGACGGGGAGGTAACTGACATGTCGGAATTCAGCTGGCAGATAGATGATCCCATAATGGAGAGCATCGCCTACGCCAGGGATGAGGCTGGTTTCTGGAATGTCTCCATAGCATTGAAAGAGGCCCAGCCCGGCAGTCTGGCGACTAATGTGGTCAGTGTCAAGCTGAAGGCGCATGGCCAGGATGTTGCCCAGACTCTCTGGCCTGTCTCAGCATCAAGACAGGAAGGCCAGGCAGCAGAGACCACCCTGACCTTCCAGACCGGGTCGAGAACATATCCACTGAGGGCCAGGGTGGTAGTGGATCTGGTGCAGAAGTAGGGTGAGCCAGGAGTTCCGATCAGAGTGTTGCCCTGCCAGAGTCCCTCCAATCGAGGTTCCGGCGACATGATGTTAACAGGATGCCCATCGGGCACTAAGAATAGCGGAGGCCGACCCTGAAGTTCGGACGAAGAGCAATCGGGGCTGCACTGACCGCCCTCGTCCTGGCATTGATCTGCATCCCCCTCTGCGGGTGCGCCCAAAGGCCTGCAATAGAGTGGGACGAGTTGTTTGACGGCGTGGAAACGGCCATTTCGGTACATCAAAACCCGGATGGTGGGTACATCGTTAGCGGTTCTCAGTGGCTCCTGAAGACCGATTCAGCCGGTATCGAGGAGTGGAGGAAGGACCTGGACAGCGGACATGCCCGCTCCATCGAACAAACAGCCGATGGAGGCTGCGTTGTCTGCGGTTGGATAGTCTCCGCCGAATTCGAGGGGACGGGCGCATGGCTGATGAAGCTGGATGCACAGGGGAATAAGGAATGGGAAAGGAACCTGGGCCGTGGCTATGCTCCGTCAGTGCAGCAGACCACTGAAGAAGGCTACATCGTCGGGGTTTATGCCTACTGCTTAATCTTCGATCCGGGAGCTATTCAGCGGTGCGATATCCGAATGATCAAGCTCGACTCCGCCGGAAACACCCAGTGGGAGAAGACCTTCCCCAACCCGGACAAGGGTTCCCGCCTAAGTCTGCTAGATCCAGATCTGTCGGTCCGGCAGACTTCGGATGGCGGGTATATTATTCAGCCCACCCAGGGCACCATCGATTCGCGTCTCACCAAAACTGACTCAGCAGGGAATGAAGAATGGACCGAGACGTACGACAACATGCGAACCAGTAGTCCGGTCGAGCAGACCGCGGACGGAGGGTATGTCTTCCTCGCCCGGGAAGTGCTTCCTCAGACTGGCGAGTTCATCGACAGGAACTGGCTGATCAAGACCGATTCAACGGGCAGCATGGAACGGCTCAAGCTCCTCAACTATGAATACGGCTGGTCAGTCCAGCCAACCACAGATCGTGGGTACATCGTCCTTGCCTTCAAAGAGGGCACCGGATGGCTCTTGATCAAGACCGATTCCAGGGTCATGGAAGAATGGGAAAGGCATTTCAACGGCGATGGCACCCAGAGCCTTCAGTCAGCTCAGCAGACCTCGGACGGAGGTTACATCCTCGCTGCTGCCAAATGCCCCGATGCTCACCAGTCAAATCCCGGTGATTGCCATCTATGGTTGATCAAGATAGCCGGTACTCCACCGCGGTGATTCGCACTCCCTCAGTGCAGATACCCACGCTTGACCTATCCGCAAGACGTAGAACGAACGACTTCGGAATTCCGGCAGGGTGGGGGCGGAGGTGGTATAATAATAAGGTTGGGCTGGTGGNNGCCATCTATGGTTGATCAAGATAGCAGGCACTCCGCCGGAGTGATCCGCACAATCCACAGAACACTGGGCCGCGGGTGGAATGCCTGTGGGCCGGACAGCAGCCCAATTGATCTAAGGAGATGTGGTGATGAACAACAACCTATTGCTGGGGCTCTTCCGTTGCGTGTTACCAGTTCCCCGGGTGCTATGGCAGAAGCAGGTATCCAGGAATGCGCGGCATATGGATGCTGGCCTCGGTTTCATGTCGGCGGAACACCATCTGGTGCGCAATTTCGTGGTTGAAGAGCTTCCTCATATGGCCAAGCCGATGTCGCCCGAGTCCATTGCCCAGGGCATAGGCCTACCCGTAGCTCAAGTGGAAACCGTTCTGGACGAGTTGGAGAAGCACATGACCTTCCTGT
>JAFNFZ010000213.1 GCA_017885485.1 Chloroflexota bacterium | reverse complement strand
GTAAAAGATCAAGCGCGGCTTCCCTAGTTTTCTGCGATGCGCCAGGAGGTTGACTCTGCCCTTTCTTCCCTCAGCATGTTCACTGGGTATGAGCACTTTCTGTGTTTCGAAGCCCGCTTCTCCAAATAGTGGTTCGAGGTACAGTATTGTCTTCTCGTAGTTCGGACTGGGATCCAACTCCGGGGAAACGCAGGTGTCAATAGAAATGAGGTGTTTCAATAGACTGTAATAGTCCACACGTTGTCTCCTTAGCTGTGTCTGAGCCGTGCCGGCCTCGAAGCCAACCCATTGTAAACCCAGCTGTCCGCCCTTTCAAGCGATGGCTGACAGGTTCCGGTATCAAATCACATCTGACTCCGGAGATGGGTGGGCGCAAGAGGTCAACCATGCTATCATGATCAAGTGGCAACCGCGGCTGGGGCCGTGACACGGTCTCTCGGGGATGAGCGCTGCGTCAGGAGGGGAATACGATAGGAGAATACGGCGAGATATGAGTGCCATACACTGGAAGATACCTGAACGTGTAGGCAGGCTTGATGAGCTGGCCAATAACCTGTGGTGGAGCTGGCATCCCCGGGGACGCCAGGTATTTCGGGCTCTGGACTATGTGTTGTGGAGGGTTAGCGGCCATAATCCTGTCAGACAACTGCGCGAGATCAGCCCCGAGAGACTGCAGCGGGTTGCTGTCAATACGGAGTTCCTAGGACTGTATGACTCGGTCATGGCGGACTTCGATGCCGATATGACAGCCAGGAATGCCTGGTTTGATACCAACTACCCTCAGTTGCTGGAGGGCCCGGTGGCATACTTCTCCATGGAGTTCGCCATCCACAATTCCCTTCCCATATATGCTGGAGGGCTGGGTGTTCTGGCGGGTGATACGTGCAAGGAGGCCAGTGATCTGGGGTTACCCTTTGTAGGTGTGGGCTTCATGTACCCGCTGGGGTATTTCAGCCAGCGTATCTCGGCTGCGGGGACGCAGGAAGAGACATACAGGCAACTGGATTTCGATGAAGCGCCGGTCAGCCCCGTTCTTGATTCCGATGGTCAGAGGTTGGTGGTTAAGGTTGGGCTGGAAAGAGGCTTCATCTCTGTGGCTGTATGGCAGGTTCGGGTAGGGCGCGTCAACGTCTACCTGCTGGATACCAATGTTGAGGATAACGCCCCGGAGCAGCGTTGGTTGTCTTCACGTCTCTATGTAGCTGATCAGGAAGTGCGCCTCCAACAGGAGATCGTGCTCGGCATGGGCGGAGTGCGTGCCCTGCGGGCAATGGGTATCAAGCCGGCTATCTGGCACATCAATGAAGGCCACACGGCGTTCATGGTGCTGGAACGGATCAGGGAATGGACAGAACGGGGTGTGAGCTTCACTGAGGCTGCCCGGAGGGTTGGATCGATCGCTGTATATACCACCCACACGCCTATCGCTGCCGGCCATGACGTTTTCCATGTTGGCTTGGTTGAGAAGTACTTGGAGCCGTACTGCCGGTCAATGGGGATTGATCGCAAGGAGTTGCTGGCTCTCGGGCAGCAATTTGGCCCCGGAGACCAGGGGTTCAATATGGCTATCCTGGCCTTGAGGACATCGGATCATCGCTACGGAGTGAGCCGATTGCATGGCACTGTGGCACGGAGAATGTGGAGTTCACTCTGGCCGGGAGCTGAAGAGTCCGAAGTGCCCATTGGCCACATCACCAATGGTGTTCATGTGCCCACCTGGATTGCTCCCGAAATGCACAACTTGTACAGCCGATACATTGGTGATGACTGGCTGGACAGGCAGGATGAAGGTGGTCCATGGGCGCGCGTGTATGACATACCCGACGGAGAGCTCTGGAGGGTTCGTCGTCTGCTCAGGCAGAAACTCATGGGGGCAATACTGGAGGCAGCCCAAAGGGCCTGGGCCAAAGGTGAGGTGGAATCCCGTCATTTGGTGGCCATCGGTGCCCTGCTCCATCCGGATCTGTTGACCGTAGGCTTTGTCAAACGCTTTGCCGAATACAAGCGGCCGACGCTCATCTTCCAGGATATTGAGCGTTTGAAGCGTCTGGTGAATGATCCCCTTCGGCCCATCCAGATCGTTTTCGCGGGGAAGTCCCACCCCGCCGACTTAGCGTCGAAGTATCTGGTCCAGAGAGTGTTCAATCTGGCTGCCGATCGGGACTTCCGAGGGCGAATCGCCTTTGTGGAAGACTATGATATGCACCTGGCTCATTTCCTGGTTCAGGGTGTTGACGTCTGGCTGAACAACCCGCGGCGTTTGCTTGAGGCCTGTGGCACCAGTGGCATGAAGGCATCCATCAACGGTGTTCCGCACGTCAGCGTTCGTGATGGCTGGTGGGATGAAGGATACAACGGTGCGAATGGTTGGGCCATTGGACCGAGTCTCAAACCGGCAACCTGGGAAGAAGAAGACGCACTGGATGCCGAGGCTGTCTATTCCATACTGGAGCGGGATATCATCCCCTTGTTCTATAGCAGGGATGAAAGAGGGGTGCCTCACGGCTGGATGCGCATGGCTAAGGAAGCCATCAGATCGGTGATGCCTGCTTTCTGCGCCCGGCGCATGATGAAGGAATACTGCGACAGGGTTCTGGGGCCGGCTGCGAAGCAATCGGGGTCTTGAGGAAGGCGTCTGAGGTTGGTGGATATGGACGTCAGGTTGTTGGGTGTCTGTGGCAGTCCTGTGAGGGAAGGCAATACTGAGGCTTTTCTTGACGAAGCATTGAAGGCCGCTGGAGAACTGGAAGGTGTGACCACCAGCGCCGTTCTCCTGTCCCAGAAGAAGATCGGGGATTGCCGTCAATGCAACTGGTGCATGGCCAAGCAGGAGAATGATCGTCCCTGTGCGATACAGGACGACATGATGGAGATATACCCCAGACTGATCGAAGCCGATGCATTGCTCCTGGCTACCCCCACTTATTGTGCTCGACTGTCGGGCTACATGGCCGCGTTTATGGACAGGTTCCGTGCTCTTGTACTGGGGAAGTGCTACCGCGGAGTGCTTGACGGCAAAGTGGGTGGTGCTATCACAGTCACCTGGCTGAGGAACGCCGGTCCCGAGACTGCCCTCCTCAGCGTGGTTTCAGCTTTCCTCATGTGGGGAATGGTTGTGGTCAGCCCTGGCGAAGGGGGCTGTCAGTTCGGTGCCGTTGGCCTGTCCAGCGTCGGAGGGACGGGGAGATTCGATCCGAAGGATCGACTGGGGGTGTTGAAGGACGATGTTGGCATGGCCTCAGCACATGCCTTGGCCCGACGCATGGTGCAGATGACGCGCACGCTGAAGGCGGGCAGGCAATCTCTTGGCAAGTCCCAGTGATCTCGGGTGGGGCGGTTAGGCCGCCTTGCTGATGACCTCGAGCCCATCCATATATGCCAGCAGGACGTCGGGGATCAGGATGCTGCCATCAGCCTGCTGGTAGTTCTCCAGAATTGAGATGAGCACCCGGGGCAGCGCCACGCCAGAACCATTGAGTGTATGCACCAATTGAGGTTTGGCTCCCTGTGCAGGTCTGTAGCGTATGTTTGCCCTGCGCGCCTGGAAATCGGTGCAGTTGCTGCAACTGCTTACCTCCAGCCATTCCTGGCAACCGGGCGCCCACACCTCGATGTCATAGCTCTTGGCAGATGCAAAGCCCAGATCGCCGGTGCATAGTTGCAGTACACGGTAGGGAAGGCCCAGCCTGCGGCAGACTTCCTCTGCGTTGGCAACCATCTTGTCCAGTTCATCCATGGAATCCTGCGGCTCGGTGAACTTGTAGAGCTCCACCTTGTCAAACTGGTGCCCGCGTTTTATGCCCCTCGTGTCCTTGCCAGCCGCCATCTTCTCCCGCCGGAAACAGGCGGAATAGGC
>JAFNFZ010000212.1 GCA_017885485.1 Chloroflexota bacterium | reverse complement strand
GCTACGGCAAAGGGTTCGAGCGAAACCACCAGAGGGCCAGGAATGTCCCGGGCGTTCGTCTTATCAGAAGCAAAGTATCGGTATTGAGGGAGCTGCCGGATACCAGGAACGTGGTGCTGAGATATTGGAATGGGACCGCGACGGTTGATGAAGAGTTTGACCTTGTTGTGTTGTCTGTGGGTCTCATCTCATCGTGTGGCAATGANNTTCTCACCTGTGGAGACGTCGCGAAAGGGCATCTACGTCTGCGGAGCGTTCCGTGGTCCCATGGACATACCGGACTCCGTCACGGCCTCAAGCGGGGCGGCAGCCGTCTCGGCCCAACTCCTTGCCTGTAGCCGTGACACACTCACGGTGGACAAGGAGTACCCCGCCGAGAGGGATGTCTCGGCCGAACCGCTCCGGATAGGTGTATTCGTTTGCCGTTGTGGCACCAATATCTCCCGGGTGGTTGATGTGCCAAGACTGGCGGAGTATGCAGGCATGCTCGAAGGCGTTGCCCATTCCGAGGAGGACATCTTCAGTTGTTCCATCGATTCAGCGAAGCATATGGCCGAGGTTATCAGCGAAAGAGGATTGAACCGGGTGGTGGTTGCCGCCTGTACCCCTAGGACCCACGAGCCGCTCTTCCGAGAGACTCTCAAGGAGGCCGGCCTCAACCCATGTCTCTTTGAAATGGCCAATATCCGCNNTCCGCGAGCAGTGCTCCTGGGTGCATATGCGTGACAGAGAATCCGCCAATCGCAAGGCGCGCGACCTGCTGCGCATGGCCGTGGCGAAAGCCCGACTTCTTGGACCCGTGGCCCCGTTGACCTTCGAGCCCAAACGTTCCTGTCTGATTGTCGGTGGCGGAGTGGCAGGCATGGTGAGCGCCCTCAGCGTCGCCGAAATGGGATTTGAGGTCAATCTGGTGGAAAAGGCCGGGGAGCTGGGGGGCACTGCGCGGCGAATCCTCAACACGCTGAATGGACAAGATGTTCAGGCTTATCTCGATGCCCTGACCGGCACGGTTCGGGAACATCCCTTGATCCGGGTGCATCTCGATGCCGAAGTGATTGAGTCCCGAGGCTACGTAGGCGATTTCACGAGCAAGATAGCTGTGAGAGGCGACGGAAAGATAACGGAGGTAGGTCATGGCGCGACCATCATTGCCACCGGAGCCGTGGAAGCGAAGCCTCAAGAATATCTGTACGGCCAGGACTCCAGGGTTCTCACCCTTCTTGAACTGGAGCGTGATGTGGCAGCCGGCAATACTAGGGTATGCGGGGTTCAAACCGCTGTGATGATCCAGTGCGTAGGATCAAGAGATGATGAAAGGCGACTCTGCAGCCGTGTATGCTGCAGTCAGTCGTTGAGGAGTGCTCTGAAGCTGAGGGAGCTCAACCCGCAAATGGACATCTATGTGCTCTACAGAGACATGATGAGCTATGGGCTGATGGAGGATCGGTACCGGGAAGCCGCGGAGAAAGGAGTCAAGTTCATCCGCTATGAACTCGCCGATAAACCACGGGTGACGGCGGTTGAGGAAGAGGGGCGGAGTGTTCTCAGGGTCATGGTTCGCGAATCGGCTCTGGACCGGCTGCACATGATAGATGCCGATGTGGTCGCTCTCGCTGTCGGTGTGGTGGCCGGACAGGACAACAGGGAGGTGTCCCGGCTGTTCAAAGTGCCTTTGGATGAAGACGGCTTCTTTCTGGAGGCCCACATGAAGCTACGTCCGGTGGATTTTGCCACAGACGGAATCTTTCTCTGCGGCACGGCGCACTATCCCAAACACCTCAGTGACACTATTGCCCAGGCCCAGGCAGCCGCAGGAAAGGCTGCCGCAATATTGTGCAAGAAGAAGATAGAGACTGGTGTAGAAGTCGCCTTTGTGAACGCTGAAGAGTGCATCGGCTGCGGGATTTGCGAACTCCTCTGCCCGTTCAAGGCGATCGAAGTAGTGTCCATTGACCAGGGAGACCGGGCGCACGTTATCAGTGCCTCGTGCAAGGGCTGTGGGGTTTGCAGTTCTCACTGTCCGAGGCGCGCCATTGGCATGCACAGCTTTGGCGACGATCAGATACTGACGCAGATCACGGCTATGGCGACGGGGAAGGTCGAGCAATATGCCTGAGCGAGAAGGTTCTGAGCCCAGCCTGGTGTGCTTCTGTTGCCATTGGTGCTCTTACTCTGGCGCCGACTTGGCGGGCGTTTCTCGAATGCAGTATCCCGCCAACATCAGAATCGTGCGGGTCATGTGCTCCGGAAGGGTGGAACCGTATTTTGTGGTCCAAGCTTTCTTGCATGGCCTGGATGGGGTGCTGATTCTCGGCTGCCATCCGGGGGATTGTCACTATCTGACAGGGAACTATGAAGCACGGAACATGGTGGCCGCTACCCGGAGACTATTGGACTGTGTCGGAATCGACAACAGAAGACTGGTTCTCGACTGGGTATCTGCGGCTGAAGGGACCAGGTTTGCGGAGATCGTGACCAAATTCACTAACGAGGTGAAGACTCTGGGTACTTTGGGCGCTGCCAAGCCGACGGATGTCGCCGCAGTCAATTTTAGGCTCAAGGCAGCGATAGCGGCGGCTCAAGGGGAGAAGCTCCGATGGGTCGTGGCCAAACAGACCGAGTTTGCCACCAAAGGCAACAGATATGGTGAGGTCTTCAGCAGGCATGAGCTTGACCGGATGCTGGATGGCATCGTTGCGGACGAGGTAATGGCACAGCAGATCCTGGCCCTGCTCAACGAGGAACCGGCATCGGTCAAGGAAGTGGCCGCAAGCCTGAAGCTGCCACCTCCCCAGGTGTTGAGAAGCATGCTGGCGCTTAGGAGAAAGGGTCTTGTCACCCTAAGTGGCGTCCAGGGGAGTTCTCCCATGTACAAACGTCGGAATGTGGAGAGATTCTGAAGATGACTGGCAAGACCGTTCTGATTGTGGGTAGCTCCGTCGCTGGCACTGAACGCGCTCTCCTGGAGGCACAGGCAGGGAACAAAGTGTATCTGGTGGAGCAATCGCTGTGTCTTGCCCGAGATCGGATAATCCTCGACGATGATTTCTCGGGCAGCCCTCCGTTCTTGTCGCCCAGAATTGAAGAGCTCAGGAACAACCCAAACGTCGAGGTGATTGCCGATGCTGACATCGAGCAGGTCTCCGGAGAGGCGGGTAACTTCAAGGTCCGGATCAGTCGCCGTTCTTCCAGGGTGATCGCCGGCCGCTGCGATGACTGCAGGGCCTGTATCACAGTGTGTCCCGTGAATATCCCTGACGAAAGCAGCCCCGTTCTATGCCGAACTGCCATCGATTCGTGCATGGACGGAACCGGCGGCTATAACATCCTCAAACAAGACATGCCTCCCTGTCAGGAAGCTTGCCCGCTGCATCTGGACGTCAGAGGCTACGTCGGGAGGATTGCGGATGGTGAATTCGCTGAAGCCCTGGCTTTGATCAGAGAGAAGCTGCCCTTTCCGGGTGNNCATCGGACATATTTGCAGCCGTCCCTGTGAGAGACAGTGCAGTCGAAGCGCGCTGGACAGAGCTGTCTCCATATGCTCACTCAAAAGGTTTGTCGCAGACTTTAAGTTGCGCCAGTCGGGCAGTCCAATGGTACCAGAGAAGAATGCCTCACGTGCAGCGATGGTTGCCATCATTGGCTCCGGTCCTGCCGGACTGACCTGCGCTCATGATCTGGCCCAGGCAGGCCACGGCGTGACCGTCTTTGAGGCCCTGCTNNTACCGCTTGCCCAAAGCGGTTCTACAAAGGGAAATAGAGGGTATCAGGTCTCTGGGAGTGGAAATCAAGGTGAACACCTCGTTGGGCGGAAACCTGACCATCGATGAGCTCTTCCGCCAGGGTTTCAAGGCCATATTCATCGCTACAGGCGCTCATCGAAGCCAGAAGCTACAGGTCACAGGAGAGGATGCCGAAGGCGTGGTTCCGGGGCTTGACTTGCTAAGGGATCTTAACCTCGGTCGGGAGGTTCGGGTAGGGGGAAAGGTACTTGTGATCGGTGGAGGCAATGTTGCTGTAGATGCCGCCCGGTCGGCTATCAGGCTGGGTGCGGCGGAGGTGTCCATCCTATACAGGAGGACAAGGGAGGAGATGCCAGCCTATGAGGATGAGATTGCAGCCGCCGAGGCCGAGGGTGTCCGCATACGTTACCTGACCGCCCCTGTCGAGGTCATAACAAACGGTGGGAGGGCTAGGGGTCTGAGCTGCATACAGATGAAAATGGGAAAGCCTGATGCTTCGGGAAGAAGGCAGCCCATCCCTATCCGTGGCTCGGAGTTCAGCCTAGAATTGGATACGCTAATACTCGCGATCGGGCAAAGAGCCGACCTCTCTTTCCTGAGGCAAAATGACCACCTACAAATCGCAAGCGACGGGACCATGCACGTCGAACCTGCGACAATGGTTACCTCC
>JAFNFZ010000211.1:9657-16722 GCA_017885485.1 Chloroflexota bacterium | reverse complement strand
GTATCTGGATGACCTCAGTTCGGCTTACTCCTATCTGGAATCTGCTGGGAGAGACATGCTTTACGACCAGTCCATTACGGCAGAAGCTTACTTTGACACGGCTGCTGATTATTTGGAGAGGAGTAAGCCGAACTGAGGTCATCCAGATACCCGGAGTATTCAGACTTCATATACCTGTATGTCTCCGATACCGTGAATGAATCGCATTTCGGTTTCGCTACGGTTTCGATATGGTCCTTTGCTTCATCCGCAGCCACTAGCAGGTTGTACCATTCATAGGAATTCATTTCATTGACCAGTCCGTCATTCGTTCTTTGATAGTAGTCCAATTCTTCCTCCACCCAGGCACGGAATTCAGAGTCGTCATTAGCTTCATCAGCTTCATCCTGGGCACATCCAGATAGACACAGAACCAGCATCAGCGATAGAACAACCGCACCCAGGATTCTGATGACTTTCATGGCTCTCCCCTTTCTGGTTGCTCCAACAATTTCGTATGGGAGATGACCTTTGCGACATTATACCACCCGACCTCAGCTTGGAGACAGAGGGGACTGTGCAACTGTTGCACTCACAAAAAGAACGGGCCACAGCCGGATAGTCGGCACTAATCTGAAAGGAGCTGGTGATACTCCTGGCCGTGACCCGGCAACACTCTAGTTGAATCATCCACCGATGTCAAACAAGAAGCGAGCCAGGTCCTGACCTCTGGGACTTGTCTTTCGGTGAAGCCTTACTCCACAGGAAGCAAGGCAACCAGACCAACACCAGGAGCAAAGTAACCACGCCAATTAGGACAGAAACCCCGATGAGCGCTGCCATAGCCAGCGACCACATGATTAGGCCGACGAAGAGGCTTATGCCTTCGCGAAACACGGCGAGAGTCTCTCTTATAGGCCCGATTGCATTCTTTTGACTGCTCCACCTCAGGTGCATGCCCTCGATTATACCCCTGCACGGGGAGGGTGTAGAACTCGGAATGCTCCCCATGGAGATTCAACCAGTCTGAGCGTTCGTGCAACCGTTGCGTAGATAGAGGGCACCAGGCGGAGGGCTTTCAACCTGGCACCCCTTCAGACAACCGGGACCTACCGCCCGTCCCGGCCATCGACTACAGCCTTTGCATAATCTGCCGAAGCAGGGGCAACTCTACGTCCAGGGCGGGGTTCAAGATACCGTCTGCCCTCTTCAACTTCGAGCAAAGGTACAGCCCAAGCTCCAGGTCTGGAGATTCGGCACCGAGTTGGATTTCCCGGAATGCTTGCTTCACGGACCCTGCCACCTTGCCCCCGATGGTTGGGGATGCTTTGGCTTCTGCCCAGGCATCACCGACCTCGTTCTGGAGCCGAGAGCGGCGCTTGAGCAGCCGGGATTCAAAGCCCTTGACCTCCGCCAGGATGCGCACGTTGCCACGGGGGGACACGGGCGCAGTACGGACACGGGTATAACTCATGCTCTTGTCCATCTTCAAAACCTCAACTTCTCGCACCATGCTTGGCACGTTCTCAGAAATCTTTGATGTTCTGCGACGTAGTCCTCAACGGCTGGCCTGTCGGCTTCGGTCAATGGCGGTGAGATGAGCAACCTGTCCTCAGTCTTGCCCATCTCCACCGCCCACTCATACAACGTGGAAGCCATGCTCCGAGCCTTCTGCGCTAGGTCGTTCAGTTGTCTTTCACGCTGGCTGACGGCTTGCAGTTCCTCTTGAGAGGCCTTCTGTTGCTTGTCGTCGCCTGGCTCGGGAAGTCCAGCTCTGCTAATCCGAACCCGGGGCGGTTGCGGTATGGGCAAAAAGTGCGCCGCCCCGCCATGGCTGAAAGTTGCCCGCGGGTGCAGTATCAGCTGGATGCGACCGTTTAATTCAACCAGTGCAGCGTCTCGTGTCCTGTAGTCACACTCCGCAACCATCATCTCAAGCGTTTGTTGCTGTGTCTGTTCAATAGTTTTGACTTTTCTTGGCATTGTTATTCCTTTCTTTGTGTTCAGTACGTTCGCCGCTGACGATGCGCCGCACAAGTTCGCTTCCTGTTGGTGTCAAGCCTTCGAGAAGTACGGCGCAGCGGTTACCCTCAGACTTCCACTTCTCAAATGCGGCTTCGTCACCGATGAGCGCCCTATCGGCACCGCTCAAGAGGTAGTATTCTCCGTCGGCTCTGCGTTCGATGGTCGCGGGCCGCTCCTTTGCCCTGCCGTGCAGGCGCTGCTGTTCTTCGATTCTGCGTAACCTGTGCTCAAAACTCATTTCGGTCTCCCTTCAGCCTGACTTCCAGGACAGCCAGTCTCATTTCTAATTCAGCGCTCTCCACCGCTCGGATTAAGGCTGTGGCAATGGAGGCAAGGGCGCTGCCTTGCTGCGGTGTGATTTGTCCTGCATGAACCTGTTTGGCTGCCATCCCCAACAACTGCACGATGTCCTTGAGCTTCGGATTCATGCGAGTCTCCAGCATATGCGCCCTGGTCTTGGACAGTCCCCCATCAACATGTATCTGAGAAGCGTTCGGGCCATGTAGGGGACAGAAGCCGGTAGTCTTGGAAGCCCACGCCTGGCAGGCGCTGCCGTCCTTGCGTGTAGCCGTGCAGCGCCGTCGCTCAGGGTTCGATAGGGTCATAGCCAAACCTCCTCGTCTTATCGGGTTCGAAGACCGTAACCAGGGGCTTCACGCCATTCAGGAGCATGAGCTTCAACTTCCTGGACAGGTCGTTGACATCGCTTTGGTTCAGGCAGACGACTTCCACCAGCGGGCGATAAACCACCTCAGCGTTGCCATCGCCCAGGTCAGGGGTGGACAATGTGACGCTGTATTTCCCGACCTTGTGTATCATGGCAACCACCGTTTCCTCCTCCAGTCCGTTATATTGCTTAACCCATTGTCAATTTCGTGCTTGAGAATATGCACTTTGTTAAGCGGTTTGTGCGTGACCATCTGATTACTAGTCATGTCTTGCCCCGCCTGTCGGAGAGGGTATAGGGGGTCAGAGTTCTCGCCGATGAGGCCCAGCCACTTTGCGACCGGCTCTCGCGACGGCGACGTTCCCGGGAAGCGATTGAACCTCTTGTCATGCTGTGGCCTGCCACGGTTTGATAGTCTCATAACACTCCTAACACTGTTTAGACCTGTTAATTGATAGTCTCAACAAACAGGGGGGTGTATTAAATACCCCCTGTTATGAGATGTTGAATCCTTCATGAATTGGCCTCATTGTTGGGTTCATCCGCCTTGTTTCCCCACTTACCGCTGCCGCAACTCACGAACCTCTCCTTGTAGCGACTAAGGGTTGTTGATATGACGGCTGCGGTTCTGTTGAGTTCCTGCCCCAGCTCTGCGGGTGTCATCTTCCCTCTGGAGAGAGCCACCTGCATCTGGTCTACGAGGCTCATCCCCGCCACTATGTCGGGGATGCTGCGGATGTCGCACGGCTTCGGGATGATGCTGCCTGGCTGATACTCGAACTGGAACCCCCATGACTTGAGGAGTGGCCCGGAATTTACCTTGCGATGGTGCAACCCCAGAGCCATGCTGTTCTCACCAGTGGCAGTCCCTTTCATCGCCTCCCAGATGTTGCGGCTACTGTTGATTTTGTAAACGCTGCCAAAAGGCCCGGTGTTTTCTTTCGCTGTGTGGTCAATGGTTAGGCTGGTCACCCCCAAAGACCTGAGCGCCATGAAGTATTTGAGCACCGCCGCCGGTTGTTGGGGGTCGTCGCCAAGAGCAGCGCCAAGGGAGTCCACGATGATGAGTTTGGCACCCGTCTCCAATACAATTCGCTGTATCGCCGTTAGGTCATGGACGAGGGGTAGATAGCACCGCCGATAGGTGAATTCGGTATCACAGGAAAGCCCCAGCCCGTCATTCAGCTTCGCAGCGATGTTGTTTACTGGCCTGGAATTCCATTCAAAGTCAAACCATGCTACGTTGCCCCCTTCTGTCTGTAGCCCGTATCTTGTTTCACCAGTAGTCACCAGGAGGGCGCACATGACGGCGAAAGTCGTCTTCCCGCTGCCTCCGCGGCCATAAAGCATGTTTGGTTCCCCTTCCTGTAGGAACGGATACAGGCGGTAGGCGTCCTCTGTTATCGGTTGAGCGCCCACCATAACAGGGGGTTCGCCTTGTCGGATATGCTTGAGGACTTCATAGGAGGCCATCTCTAGGAGGGGCTTCCATTCCAGGTTCAAATACTCCGCAAGATGTCTCGCCGCTTTGTCTCTGGCAGCCAGCGAGCCGAAGTTGTAGGAGAACTGAGATAGAATCCGGGGGTCGCAGTTGGTCGTGGAGACTACTGTCAATTGACCTCGTATCTCATCGCCGTGTTCGGAGATGCGGTCAACCTCTATGGTTACGTGTTCTGCGGCCCATTCCAGCCGGTACAGCCCGCCCGACTTGCTCAGTGTCGGTTTGTTCATGGCTCAAACCCCACGGTCTGCTTTTGCCTGGGCAATTCCTCTCCGAGATACCCCGCCACAGCATCAACAGCCTCCATGAATGTCATTCCTTTGAAGGCCATCAGGCAGTCGTAAACATCGTCAGCGCAACGGCATTGAAAACAGAAATAGCGCTGCTCCTGAATGTAGATAACTCCGCTCGGATGTCGGTCGCTGCGTGCTGGGCAAGCGACCTCTCGCGTCCAGTCCCAGAGGGTATGACCAGGATTTTCAGCACATCGTTGAAGATGTCTCGGATGTCCACTCGCCTCTTGAGGTCTTGGATGAACTCGGAGGTTATCCCGTTTCCCTTCACGGTCACGCCGAGATGTTGTCGGCGTCTCATCTCCGTGGACAGGGCTTCGACCCTCTTGGTCTGATATTCCCTGTAACCGTCGTGAGTGTCTGGGTCCGCCAGTTCTCGTTGAGCGTATTCCAACTCTGTGTTCAGTTCATCAGTGGACAACCTGCGGATGTCGAAGGAAGCTAGATAGTCAACAAGTGCGTCGGTCATGCTGCCTCCATCGAGAGAGCCAACTGCCGTGCCCCCGGATGCTCGACAACCCAGTGCTGTAGGGGGAGGCAAATCTGTTGGCCGAATCCCCGGTTGAACGCAAAGCCCTTGTTGCGTATTCGCTCAATGGTCGCCGCATAGGTGATGCTAGTCTCGGTATCGTGAATCTCGACGACTCTGGCACCGTAGGATTCTGCATCGGTCAAGCTCTGCGAATCCAGCGCCCAACCCGGCGGTGTCTTCAACTGGTGGATGCTTGCTCTGCATCGCTTCACGAACCTCTCACCGACTACCCGTCCCACTATTCGCCCCCCTGCTGTTACGTCGATGTCGTTACTTGTGTTATAATCACGTTCAGTCATCATTACCCTTCCTCTGAGCCTCGACCCGCCGGCACCACCTGAGGGCCGGGGCTTTCTTCTTTCTGGGTCACTTCCTGGCGCTGGCAGTCTCCGCTGGGAACAACTCGCTCTCGGAGCATCCCAAAGTGCTTGCCAGTCGCTTCCTCAGAGCAGGCCAGGGCGGTCGCTGTCCAGCCTCAACCGGCCACAGAGCCTGCGAAGACACTCCGACCAGACGGGCCAACTGCGACTGACTGAGATTCAGAGCTTCGCGCCTATCCCTTATGGTGTTTGGAAACATCTCGTACCTCCTCAACTGTTAACCACTTGCTTTCTTCAGTTTTCAGGTTACAATAGGTAACAGATATTGCATGGAGGCGTTCCCCAGATGGACCCAAAAGCTCTACGGAGGCAAACAGGAGAGGAGTTCGTAGCTGAGGCGGTTCCGACTGTACCTGAGGCGTATCGGCGCTATGCGAAGCTTGCTGCCGAGCTGGCCTATGACATAATCCCTCACGTTGGAGACGCCTTGTCTCGGGTGAGTAGTATCGCAGCTTTGATGTTGCAGCGCGAAGGGGAAAGCACTCTGCCGCTGACTTCCTCGGATTTGGCGCTGTCGGACCTCATCTGCGAGGGAGCCAGACCAATGGCAGAAGCCATCCGCCAGGATGTGTTCGGTAAGACTAAGGTTCCTTTCAAGGATATGGCGACTGCAATCAAGTGGGTTGAGAAGGAAGCCAAATCAATGGGTCCGGCTGAGGGGCTGAAGCAAGAGGCGGCGGGGATGGTGAACCGTATTGTGAAGCTGTGTCAGGAGGCGAGTGCTTCTGGGCTGACCGTGGAGGTTCGATTTGAGAAGCAGTTCCTATACTATCCGTCTGCCCTGCCGACAGACCCGCCAGGACCACGCTGGGCGCGTCCTGTGGATGCGTCATTCCATCGCAAGCTGCGCTTATTGTCCAAACGCGTCGAGGAGTTGGCTGAACAGACCGGCTGGCATGAGGCAAACGCCCTGATGTTCGTCCTGGCCGGGGCAAAGACTCTGACGCCACGTTTCCAACTGCACAGCCGTTCCACTGAGATAAGGCAGTGGTGGGAACTGGAAATCGGCACGAATACTGTCAGCCGTGAGGACATTACCAAGATACTGGCCGGCATGAGACCTAAGCAGGGGCGGAAGCGACCACTGACAGACAAGGGGGTTGAGGTATTCGTATTTGCGAAGCAGTATCGACCAGCCAAGACATGGCCGTGGATACTGGCAGAGTGGAATAAGAAGCACCCTGAGCAGGCATACAAGACCGTGCGTGGCTTGAGGATGGCTTACAGCAAGCTCTTGCCTGGAGCGAAAACAAGGACTGCCACTAAGACGAAAAGGAAAGGAGGAACCAAGAAAAGGATGGGTCGTATCAGAAGGGTCTAAGTGAATTAAGCAAAATCGTCGAGGGAGAGTTAAGCAAATTCTGGAGCGACAATAGGAAGGGGTAAATCGAATGAGAACTGCCGAGAAAAGAGGGCCAAATGGCAAGAAAGCCAGGGTTTCGGGGGCCAGGGACTTACGAGCAATTGACGCTGGCGTCCCCGCCGGGACTCGAACCCGGAACCTACTGCTTAGAAGGCAGTTGCTCTATCCTATTGAGCTACAGGGACACGCAGTCTGGAAGCGAGCCCATCTGCGACGGGTCTGCTGTCAGACCACATTTTAGCACCCATTCCAGAACGCGGGCAACCGAAACGGCCTGCGGAACTATGACTCGTTTATGATAGAATGGTCTTGACATATGTCAATT
>JAFNFZ010000211.1:0-9629 GCA_017885485.1 Chloroflexota bacterium | reverse complement strand
AGGCTGCGAGCGCGCTGCGCGAGGGTCTCAAGAACCATTTCCTGCTGGAAGAGAAGTACCTGCCACCGATACTGGGCGAGCTTCTGATGCATGCCTTGGATCTCGAACACGCAGACATTGAGAAGGCTTTGGACAGACTCCAGAATACGGTACACAGTGCCCAACATACGCAATTGAAGAGCGAGCAACTGCTGACCATGAAGTGGAATATCCACGAGAGGCTTGACGATCTACGACAACTCGTCGAGGCCCATGCTGCCAGAGAAGAGGTCGTTCTGCGGATGGCAAAAAGGGCACTGGAGGATAAGGGCAAGCGACCAGGTGGCTAGTCGTCTCCACGATGGCTCTGCGATCGTGTCGCTTATGCTGAAGCAGGGAGTCTGATACCATGATTCCGCATCAAATGCGGAGTGGCTGCTGAGGAAGCGGCCGAGCATTCAGCCAGCCCCCATGTTCATTGAGCCACTGCCGGTGTTCGCGCCACCCAGGACACTCTTCAGCAACCAGCTTCCAGAACCTCGCGGTATGATTCATCTCCCGTAGATGGGCGACCTCATGGATGATGACATAGTCGATCACTGGCTCAGGCGCCATCATCAGTCTCCAATTGAAGCTGAGGGCGCCCCTGTGAGAACAACTGCCCCAACGCGTCCTCTGTCCTCGTATGGTAATCCGCCCATATTGCACTCCCAGTCGGTGGACCAACTCATCCACCCTCCGCCTTGTGAACTGCAGGGCCTGCGAGCGATACCATTGCTCCAAGAGCAGATCCATCCTCTGCCTATCCAATGCGCCTCTGATGACAAGCTGATTCTGCACCAAACCGACGCCAGGAGCACAACCATCTGCAGGGCACTTCACGAACCCCAGGTCGCGGCCAAGGTAAGGAACAGTGTCACCACTTCTGACTTCCCCTGCCGCAAGGAGCTGAGTGGCGCGAAAATGCCCTGCGAGGTGATGCAGTATCCATCTCTGCTTTTCTTTCAGCAGGTCGTTAAGCCCCCGCAGGCGGTATGATCTGGGGACGACCACTGCGAGGCCTGTCCCTTCCCGCACCTCGAAACGGACGCACCTGGCCCTGGAGCTGCGTTTGAGTGTGTAGGACACAAGCTGGCCGTCGAGGGTGACCGTCCTCTCCCCAAGGATGTCTGGCCGTGACGGAGATCTCTTAGCTGGTACTCTGCCGGCAAATCGCCAGAAGGCGCACGGTAGATTCGTCTTCATCTTGCTTATCGGGGTGCGTCAGCCCTGAAACCGTCAGATGGCCGAGCCACGAAGCTGCTGCCTACAAAGGCTCATAGTTGAACCACCCCAGAATATAGTCCAGCCCCAACATGCCAAAGTAGGCCACGTAGGTCCCCTTCACGATTTTCCCAGCCGCAACGATGACGTAGAACCTCCAGGGCGCTATCCGGGTTGCCCCTGCGGTGGCACCTATCAGATCGAAGAAGGGATTGAACACCGCTGAAGCAAGGAACAGGGTCAAGTAGGGGTGGGTCTTCATCCAACCCTCCGCCCGACTGTAGAGTCTCTGCCCTATGCCGGGTTTCTGGTTCTGCAGGAAGGATCCGCTGCCTCGTCCTGCCAGATAGCCGGTGAACTCACCCGCGGCTTCACCCAGGCCAGCCGCTATGCCGACAAGGAACGGGTATGGCAGCAAGCAGCCGAGTGCAAAAACGAGCGGCACGCCGGGGACGTAGACAATAACGGTGGCGCCGGCCATGAAGCTGACGACGAATGCCCCAACATAGCCATATTCCTTGAAGTCGCTCCAGTCATCCCGAAAGATCACCGCCAGAGCGGCGATGCCGATCATCATCAGAGCGGACAGAACAATGAGATACCATCCGAATCTGCGACGCTGTTTCGGTCTGGCTTCCGCCTGGCTGTCTCCATCCTTCGTGGCTGTATCCATCTTTCGGTGCTCAAGCATACAGGGAACTCAGAAGCCAAGTCAACACGGCGACGAGCACGCAATGTTTCCGTAGAAATCCGACAGTCTGCCTCCCTTGAGTTGTTTGCCGTGTGTCGCGGTGCGGAATTCGATGGAAAGCGACGGCGATTACGGTTATCCCACTCTCCGCTACGCAACCACGTTTTCTTGGCGCAATGCATGTATCTCGGCCTTGGAGTAACCGAGGTCTGAGAGCACTTCCTCGGTGTGACGACCCAGAGGCACTGCCAGGCTTCGGATCTCGCCGGCTGTATCAGAAAGCTTGATGCTGACGCCTATCTGCTTTATCTTGCCGAATCTTGGATGAGGCACCTCAACCACCATCTGACGGTGGACCACTTGGGGATCTCTGAAGACTTCGTCCACGTCCAAGACCTTGCCCACTGGCACGTCCGCTTTGGTCAGCAGATCAAACCACTCATCCTGGGTTTTAGTGAGGAAGATCTTCTTGAGATCATCGAGCATTTCTTCTTTCTTGGGGCTTGGCGCAAACTCGTGAGGAATCAGATCCTCGCGACCAAGGGCTCGACACATGTTATGCCAGAAGCGCGGCTCAATCGGACATATGCTGACGTATTTCCCATCTTGAGTCTGATATGCAGTGTAGAAGGGGCTGTTGCCGCTGGTTAGCGTCTCTCCGCGCCTAGGCAACACTCCGCTGTAGAAGTATTCCGTTGCGCCAGGGATACCAGCCAGAAGCCCAACCACACCGTCGGCCATGGAGATGTCCACCAACTGACCTTTGCCTGTCCGTTCCCGGGCACTAATGGCCAGCAGAACACCCACAGTGGCATTCAAGTATGCGACAGCTAGGTCAGCCACGACATTAAGCGCCATGACCGGAGGACCATCGCTGCGGTCCCCTGTCAGCCCCAGCACGCCGCCGAGGCCAGCGTAGTTGGCATCGTGGCCAGGGAAGCTCTTGTATGGCCCCGTCTGCCCGTAACCTGAGACTGCGCAGTAGATGATCCTGGGGTTTGTCCCGGACAAGGCCTTATAGCCCACGTTCATGCGATCCATTACGCCTGGGCGGAAGCTTTCGATGACAACATCGGACGCTGCGGCAAGCTTGTGAAAAATCCTCTGACCTGCCTCCGTCCGGAGGTTGACCGCGATGCTCTTCTTATTTCGGTTGATGGCCACGTACGCAGTCATCTTCTCCGCTTCCTCAGCTTCCGCCGGGAAGTAGTCAAGCCCATCGCCAACCCCCCTGTGTCCGCCACCAGGTGGCATGTCCAGCTTGATGACTTCTGCGCCCATGTCTCCCATCGTCATAGAAACAAGGGACGACGGCCCCAGGCCGGTGAGGTCCAATACCCTAAGGCCACTGAGGGCTGATGCCAATTTGTGCCTCCTCTCTCATGTCAATTAGCAGTCCACTGAAAGCACGAAAAGAACAATCGAAACTGGCAGGCATTGAGAGCCCGCCATGCCACTACATGCGAAAGACATGGATCAGATGATATGATACACGATGCCTGTCTCGCTGGGCAAACCGTTTGTGTGCTGCTGTTGGTGTGCTGAAGGAATGAAATGCCTTTTTTGATGTACGGTGCCAGACTGAACGGCCAGGTTCAGTATCCTTGTGGAGGCTCAGGAGACATCAAAGCGCCAGCTGTCCAGATTGATCCTCTCCAACTCCAGTCACGATGGTGATGGGGGTCTAGGTCCACCGCCAGGCCGCATGTTCCTCTTGTGCTGCTTGATCATAGGTGAGGTTACCCTCGCCAACGAGTCTCGCCACCTCTCTTTCGGTCACATCCGGAGGCACATTGAGCATTCGAGATATCTTCAGGGCCAGCTGGCTCTGATGATGATTTGAGCGCCCCAAGCGCTCAATTGCGCTGCTTTTTAGCAGCTTCCATACGAAGTCCTGAGTGACCGTTGTGGCTACCCTCTCTCTGCACGATGGGTCTCCGCAGTCCGCCTTTGCCACAATGTCACGCCAGGCCACTTCGATGGCTTGATCGTAGTCATCTACTATGCGTTTCATTTGGTCACCGTTGAAGCCAGCGGGCTCGGCTACAGGGCGGTTGGCATCGTACTTTGCCCAGTCGTGGGTAAGTATCCTGATTCCATACTCCTCGGCCCTCTCACGAACTTCCGTACCGGGCATGGGAGCCAGAATGTGAAAGCCGTAGTAGACGCCATATTCCTTGCGAAGTTCCTCGGCAAGTCTGACCGACTGTCGGGCAGTCCTCTGGTTTTCGCCGGGCAGACCCAGGAGGAAGGACACCATTACATCGATGCCAGCCTCCTTCGCCATTTTCACGGCTTGCTTGGACTGAGCTACCGTGATCCTCTTCTTGATCCTGTCCAGAATCTTCTGAGACCCCGACTCGAGTCCATAGCAGACCCATGAGCATCCGGCTTGTTTCATGAGACGCAGCAATCGAGGGGTCACTGTATCCACTCGTGAGTAAACGGACCATTTGACATTGAGGCCGCGTTCCATCAGCCCTTCGCAGATGCTCTGGACATGCTCTTCCTTGACTGTGAAGGTATCATCCACGATGTTAATCTGTTTGAAGCCAAATTCTCGATTGACTATCTCTATCTCATCAACCACTGCTCTGGGGTTCCGGAATCGCACACCTCTGCCGAACATCTTCGGCGCTGAGCAGAAGATGCATCCGAAGGGGCAGCCTCTGCTGGTTATGACGGTGCACGGCGCCTTGAGAGCTCGATACTTTGATAAGGGAAGGAGGTGGCGGGCAGGCAAGGGGAGTTCATCGAGTTCTCTGATAAGAGGGCGTGGCGCCGTAAGTGTGATATCTCCATTCCTCCGATAGGCGATGCCGGGAACCTGTGCCAAGTCCCGCCCGACTGCCCATGAGTTGAGCAGATCCACCAGTGTTTGTTCACCTTCCCCTCTTACCACGATATCAATCCACGGGGCCTCTTCAATCACCTGATTGGCCGTGAAACTGACATGAGGGCCCCCGATGAGAGTAATCAGACTGGAGTCGAAGTTCTTGCAGACCCTGAGGATTCTGGAGGCGATGTGGTAGTTCAAGGTGGAGCAAGTGGCGGCAACGAAGTGGGGTTGGTATTCTGCCAGTCTCCGCTTCAACAATCGAGGAGAGTATTGGGCGACGAGGAGATCCAGAACACGTACATGGATCCCTTCTCTTTCGAGGGCGGCGGCGATGTAAGCCAGGCCCAGTGGCGGTACAGGATGTTCGTCGAAAGGGAAAGGAGTATTGACGAAGAGAACTCGGGTTTGCATCAGATTTCAGGAAGTCGGTCGGTTGCTGGGACCGAGAGCCAGTGCATATTCTGAAACAAGGATCACCTCTATGTCAAGCTGGCGCTGTGCTCACAACCACCGCTCCCGCACACCTTGACAACCAGCTCTGCTTGTTGCTAGACTTCTGCGCCAGAGGCAGAGGCCTCTAGAAAGGAGGTGGGATCAAACCATGAACAGAGAATCGACATCAAGAACGCAGGGTGGCCTCGTAGTCGCGCTCGGGGCCATAGCATTCCTAGCAGGCATGCTCCTGGCTATCATTGGCGGTGGTCTGTCTCGGGACAACGGTACCATCGTTCTTGTCCTGGTGGTCCTGGGCATCATAGTGGGACTGTTCAATATCACCAGCAGGGAGATGATACCTTTCCTGGTGGCAGCAGTTGCTCTTGTGGTCGTGGGCACCGTAGGGGCGTTCTCATCGCTGGATGACATCACCGATGGCCTGGGGAGAGTCCTCAATGGCATGGTAGACTACATCGCAGTCTTCATGACACCTGCGGCCATTATCACCGCCATAAAGGTCGTATGGTCGCTGGCCCGACCGGGCGACTAGTAACGAGATGTGACACCTGCTTTCCCAGGGCTTAGTTGACATAAACTGCGGCCGATGGAACCAAACCCCGCGATCTTAGGACGCGGGGTTTGCCGTAATGGCTGGGTCAAAGGTTGACACTCCAGATTCTAACATGCTCCGTCAGAGGCAATATGCGGCGCAATGTGCTCTCCCGCAATCCCTTACCCCTGAAGTCTGCGACAGGTGATGAAGATGGAAGTCATCATCGATAGCAGGGCTAAGCTGACCCTGGTTCAGGGGGATATCACTGGCCAAACCACTGAGGCGATCGTCAATGCAGCCAATTCCAGCCTGATGGGTGGCGGTGGTGTCGATGGGGCTATTCACCGTGCTGGGGGGCCAGTCATTCTTGAGGAATGCAAACAGATCGTTTCGAGACAGGGCAAGCTGCCCACAGGGAAGGCTGTTGTCACCGCCGGAGGGAACCTCAAAGCCAAATATGTTATTCACACCGTGGGTCCGATCTGGTACGGCGGCCATAGAGGCGAGGCCGAACTCCTGGCCAGTGCTTACAGAGAGAGCCTGGAGCTTGCGGCGGCTAGGGGCGTGAAGAGCGTCTCGTTCCCTTCAATAAGCACCGGTGCCTATGGCTATCCAGTGGAGCGGGCCGCAGTGGTAGCTCTGCAGACAGTGATCGACTTCTTGCGTCAAGACAGCCCTCTGAACGAGGTTGTCTTTGTTCTATACGATACTGAGGCCCACAGAGTGTACCAGAAGACCTTGAAACGGCTGGTGTCAGAAGATACTTCGGCTGAATAGATTGGCATTTCCAGGTACTCAAGAACGACACGAACTGGATCCCATCCCGGAGGTGATCCGCATGCTGGCAGAGCAAGGTCAGCTCTGCCGATGTCTTGCGCGGGTGTTAGCCCCTGTGTGGTGTGCTATAATTACGTTCGTGGCAGGTGCCGGCAAGCAGGTCAAGGTAGTCGAATTCGCCCATCCTCAATTGGGACAGGAGATAATGGGGCGTGCCGGCTACTATGTTCCTGTGGAGGAACATATCGTGCTCCACAACGGGCGAGAGGTGCTCTGCATTCTAGGGCAGGCGTGGCTCGACAACTCCTGCTGCAGCGCGGCAAAGAGTTGGGGCTATGTTCAAGTGCCCGGCTTCCTGGTCAGACGGCATATTTGCCGCAATGAAAGCGGAACGTTTGTCTCAGAAGTCGACATCATTGAGGACGACACGGATCGCAGTAGCATCAGGCAGTCTCTGCTGGAGAAGTATCCCGGCATCCAGATAGACATGTGGGGTGCACAGTATGGACGTGAGGCGACCTCACATTCTGCCGCAGCGGCTGCCGGCAATACAATTCGGCCAGGAGGGATCGCATAGTGGCCTAGTGCGGGCGCCTGCTAAGCGCTTACAGGGGCTTAAACCTCTGTCGTGGGTTCGAATCCCACTCCCTCCGCCAAGATGAGTAGTGTCGTTCGTCTGAAGCTCGAGCGGTTTTCCCTTGAATTCGGTAATACCCCCGCATCGACCCTGCCATTGTCCTGACCCTGAGGTGTAAACATGGCCATGCCTAGGTACTACATCTGGACCATCGGCTGTCAGATGAACAAAGCTGATTCAGAGTATATGGCTAACCACCTTGAGCAAGCCGGGTACTCTCGTGCAGATGTGGCTGAGGAAGCTGAGATAGTCATCCTCAATAGCTGTGTGGTGCGAGGGAATGCTGAAAGCAGGGTAGTCAGCAGACTCAATTCCATCAAGGGTCTGAAGAGAAAGCTCCCGAATGTGACTATCGCCTTGACTGGCTGCATGGTTGATTCCAGGACTGATGACCTGAANNTCATACACGGCTGCAACAATTTCTGTTCCTATTGCGTTGTTCCCTATCGACGCGGAAGGGCAAGAAGCCGTGAGGTGCACGAGATCTGCTCCCAGGTGGAGGCGTTGGTCGAGAGTGGCGTGAAGGAAGTCACTTTGCTTGGTCAGATTGTCGATTTGTATGGGTATGACCTGCCTTCAAGGCCTGATTTGGCTGATCTACTGGCCGGGTTGAACACGATGGAAGGGCTTGCGCGGATACGTTTCCTGACCAATCATCCGAATCACATGAGCCATCGGCTGATACAAGCCGTCGCCAGTCTGGAGAAGGTTTGCGAGCACATCAGTCTGCCTGTTCAAGCCGGAGACAGTGAAATCCTGAGTCTGATGCGACGTGGCTATACTGTGGAGCAGTATTGCCGGCTGGTGGCAGACATCAGAAAATCTGTCCCCGGGGTCTCCTTGAGTACTGACATAATCGTGGGGTTCCCTCGAGAGACGGAGAAGCAGTTCGTCAGGACAATGGAGATACTGCATCAGCTCAGATTCGACAAGGTCCATGTAGCTGCCTATTCATCCCGACCGGATACCATTGCGTCCCGAAAGCTCGAGGATAACGTTTCTCTTGAACAGAAGGGGCTTCGCCGTTCGCAGGTTGAGTCTCTGCAAAGGCGCATCGCTGGCGAAATCAATGCTGGCTTCGTGGGCAGAACACTGGAAGTGCTGGTGGAGGGCGTGAAGGGAGGCAGGTGGTGGGGCAGAACCAGAGGAGACAAGCTGGTCTTCTTCCTAGGAAGCGCCAATCCAGTGGGGCAATTGGTGAGGGTCAGAATCGAGAATAGCAGCCCCTTCGCTTTGCAGGGAGAGCCCGAGAACTAGTTGCCTGTGGGGTCGACATGGCTGCTTCCCAGGAATCCCTTCACAGTATCAAACCATTTCAGTTTGAGTTCGTCTGGCCACTCAGCATTGAACTGTGGGAACTTGTCCACCAGAATCACCAATGTCTGAAAGCGGGCAAACCACTCCTCTCGGACTTCCTTCGGCCAGTCAGCATTGAAGTCGGGCAACCTGCTGGCGAAGTGGTGGGAGGCAACAGCCCTGGTATTGCCCGACTGGTGCTTGGATGGAGACGATCCTCTCCTGCTTCGAGGCGGAGACAACACCGGATGGACGACGCTCTGAGGTGCTCCCAGTCTAGACCTTGTCACTAGGTTGGGGGAGAGTGTAATGCCTGCGTCCTTGGCGAGAGCCAGGAAGAAGGAAAGACACTTGCTCCCCACGTTTCCCTCAGCGCCGTAACGGCGAAAGCGCTCCTCGATCTTCCCAAGTGTGGTCTGCTGCAAGTCCAGGTCCCCGAGCACGGGCTGATAGGAGGTCTCGATCATCTGCTTCAGCGCGGTCTGGTAGCCTTCTCCCTTGGCCTCCAGCAGCCCCATGAGCCTGACGGTAGGTTCAGTTGTATTTGGCTCAATCAATCCCAGGAAGGATAGCGCCGACTTGATGGTGAGAGCAGTGCTCTGAGAGAAACCTAGGTAGATGAGGTGGCTTCGATCCAGATGCGACGGTGTGTGTCGTCGCAGGGACTCCAACAACCTATGCCACGTGGCATAGGTCAGGTATGGCGGCAGGCGAACCCTCTCTCTGGATGACCTTGTCATTTCACCGGTTCCTCATCGGTGTTTCAACACTATAACTCGGATGAAAGATAATGTCAAGTATGAGATAGTTATGCAATTTCATCGCATTATGAGATATTCGCTGAACTGAAATCCTACTGAAATATATGGCCCATATCACGTACATAATTACATAATGTAAACAAAATATTTCATATCAAAATGCTATTGACAAAGCTTTTTTTTTTGATCTATCATCTCAGCCATCGCGTTTGTTTCACACCATTTGGTCCATAGTTAATCAAGGCGAAAATTCNNGGAGGGTGCAATGCGGTGCGCCGAATGCTCAAGAAACCGACTCCCGGGGTCCAGTACATAGTATGTAATACAGACATCAAGTCGCTGGATTCGTGCCCTACGGACATACTCTCTGTCCAGATAGGGGAGCATCTGACGCGTGG
>JAFNFZ010000210.1 GCA_017885485.1 Chloroflexota bacterium | reverse complement strand
CAGATTACCAGGGCACAGGAAGAGGAGCGAAAACGGATCGCCCGGGAGTTGCATGACGAGACTGTCCAGGCCCTGGCCACTCTCTTGCTTGACATCGAAGCCATTGGCAGGGCGCGCAAACGGCTGCCGCGCGATGTCGTCGAGGGTATGCAGCAAGTCCGAGGCAAGGTCGCCCAGATCGTCGAGGAGTTAAGCCGCCTCAGTCGTGCTCTGAGGCCCAGCGTGTTGGATCAGTTGGGCCTGGTGCCGGCAGTGGCGTTGATTCTGGGGGATTTGACCAAGACGGGCAAGATCAATGGTCATCTGGAGGTTGTTGGTCAACAGAGAAGACTGCGGGCTGAGGTGGAGTTGGGGTTATTCCGCATCATCCAGGAGGCCGTAAACAACGCCCGCAAGCATTCGAATGCCTCGATGGTAGTGGCCAGAGTCGAATTCCATCCTGAGGAAGCAACAGTAGTTGTCTCAGACGACGGCAAAGGCTTTGAATTGCCGGGGCAGCTGTCCGACCTGGCGGCGCTGGGCAAGCTTGGTTTGGTTGGGATGCAAGAACGGGCGCAACTACTGGATGGCAGATTCTCAGTGATGTCCAGTCCGGGCAGGGGGACGGTGGTGAGAGTGAATGTGAAGGATGCTGTCCCGGTGGGCGAAGTCCTGGCCAGGTGAGAGCTCGCACCCAGGCAGGTGTTTGTGCCAACCGCTGTTCAAGGCAGTTCTACCCCTCATCCGGTGCAAAGCAAGACAGACCTCACCTACTTCATGGAAGTCTTCAACCTCAATGCTGGATCGACCTCTCCAGAAGCTAGTTTGCCCTTACCTTTCACGGGCGACGGTTCAGAGGTATTTCTGCACCAGGCTTTCTTGCCGGAATCTCGACTGTTCTCCATTACCCTCGCTTGCACCGGTGAATTGATGCCCCGGCCCTGATCGGGCTTCTCCGCGCGTCACGGCGGGTTGTCATGCCGGGGCGTCCTCAGTTGTGCTACCGGGCCAGTGTTCGGCAACCCAGGGTGGGCGTTTCTGCGCAGACGATGGTTATGTTGACTTGGATGGTAGAATAGATACAGTAAGACCGTAGATGCCTGTCGTTCTATCTGTTATAGGCCGATCCAACTCCGGAAAGACCACGCTTCTGGAGAAGCTCATCCCCGAGTTGAAGCGGCGGGGCCACAGAGTAGCGGTAATAAAGCATAGCATGCGGGATTTCGACCTGGACCAGCCGGGCAAGGACAGTTGGCGGCTGGCCAGGGCCGGCAGCGATGCTGTGGTGGTTAGTGCGCCCCGCAGAGTAGCTCTTGTCAAGAAGGTAGAGCGTGCCCCCACCCTGGAAGAACTGGTTGCCATGATTGGTGACGACTATGAGCTGATTCTGGTAGAGGGATATAAGCACAGCAGAGTTCCAAAGATCGAGGTGCATCGGAGAGTTCTGGGAGATCTGGTTTGTTCCCCTGAAGAACTGTTTGCTGTGGTAACGGATGAACCACTTGACATCGCGGTTCCGCAGTTCTCCGTTGATCAGGGGGTGCCGCTGGCTGACCTCATAGAGGACAGATTCCTTGCTTCGGCAAGCGTCGGCAGAAAGGGTGACTCGCATTTGTTTTGACTTTCATATCGAACGACTTCGGGTCGAGCGCTGGTCTTTCATGATTCTGTGCTGGAATGAATTGGGGTGGGTGACTAGGTGAGAAGGCTTCGGATTTCCCGGTGACGAGGGCAGGCTTGATTCTCGGCGCTGATGAGTTTGTCTTCGAACTGCCGTCTCGCGTTAGATGGGCAAGGCGAATTCTTATCAAGCCATGTGCATCTCACTCCCTGCCCTATCCCATTTCTACCAGCAGGCGAACTCTGGAGAAGGTCATCCTGGCCATCAGGGAGGTGAGTGAGGCCGATATCATCCTTCTTGAGGGCAGTCCTTCCCAGGAACAGATGAAGCCGATCTACAAGTCCTTGGGCTACGACTTCCCCAGGGTGCTGACGCTGGATGTCAAGGACTGTGTTTTCGTGGAAGTGGAGAATCCCCTGGTACGTCCTTTTGCCGTGCCCACATTCTGGCTGCCTAACGTGCTGCTGTACTGTGACTACCTCATAAGCGTCTGCCCTTTCAAGATTTTCGCCGGGCAAGGCGATCTCACTATCAAGAACTTGCTCAGCCTGCTGCCAGTAAGTAAGTATCAAGGGCAAGATGGTTCTGATTGGGGAGCTTTGCGTGGCTTTGGCATGGACAAGGTGATCGCTGACCTCTACTTCACCCTTCCTTTCGATATGGGCATTATCGACGGTCAGAAGAAGTTCGTCTGCACCGGTGAACCTGCGAAAGGAAAGGCAGAGAAATGCGGCAAGATCTTTGTTGGCGAGCCCTACGAGGTTGACCGCGAAGCTTCGCGCTCCGCAGGCCTGGTAACCGAGTATCTGCAGTGGATCGAGATAGCCAAGACACAGATGGAGGATGGTTGGGAGGGGTAGTCCGGGTGATCAGCTGTCTCTGATTTCCTCAATGCCCCTCATAATGCTGTAGGGGTTTCTGTTCTCGACCAAGGAGGAGATGGCGCTATGGTAGAGATACGTTATGATCGACTGACTAGTATTCAGGGCATGCAACGCCAGATGGAGAGGCTGCTGGACTACCTGGGCAGCTCCAAGCCGCCAATGGTGCATTTTGGCCGTATGTGGGAGCCTGCAGTTGATGTCTATGAGACGGAGAAGAACATAGTAGTCCTGGTGGAGCTTGCCGGCGTTAAGCAGGACAGGGTGGAGGTGGTTGTTGCGGGCAGTACCATGGTCGTGAAGGGCGAGAGGAAGGAGACTGCTCCAGGCAGCAGAAAAAGGTACTATCAAATAGAGATTGACAGAGGCCATTTCGAGAGAGTCGTCCTCCTGCCTTCAGCGATTGATCCTGACAGGACCAGGGCTGCGTATGAGGATGGTCTGCTCGAGATCATTCTGCCGAAGGTCGATGAGGAGCGAGTACTTCGGTTGAGAGTGATTACCCCGGAAGGACCCTGATTCCCCCCGGTGGTGTAGCGCTACTTGGTGGAGGGCGAGTTCATGGTAATAGAAGACCAGCAGGCGAAGAGCAGGTTGTCAGCAAGAATTGCGGTTCCACAAGAGTTGCCCATCATTCCCGTGGGGGAAAACCTGGTGTTTCCCTCCATGGTTGTTCCTCTTGCTGCGGAGAAGCAAAGCATAGTCCAGCTTATCGATGCTGCTCTGTCGGACAACAAGATTGTAGGCATCTTCGCCCAGCGCACCGGTGCGGAGCAGGTAACTGCTGCTGATCTGTACTCCGTCGGCTCAGCGGCACTGATTGCCCGCATGTTCAAGATACCCGATGGCTCTGTCCGTGTCTTCCTGCAAGGCCTGGCCAGAATCCGGCTGGTTGACATAACGCAGACGGATCCGTATCTCAGGGGGAGGGTGGAGGTTGTTGAAGAGGAGGTGGAGGTGACCACGGAGCTCGAAGCCCTGGGACGGAATCTGCTGACTCTGTTCCAGAAGGTGGTGGAGATTGCCCCTAGTCTGCCGGGTGAGCTGAGCATCGCCGCTGTGAACATACCGGAGCCCGGCAATCTGGCAGATTTCATAGCCGCCCACATCAGTCTCAAAAAGGGCGAGAGGCAGGAAATCCTGGAGACACTCGACGTCGCCCAGAGAATAAAAAGACTCACGGAGTACATCAACCGCGAGTTGGAGATACTGGAGCTTGGGACCAAGATTCAATCCCAGATCAAGGGAGAAATGGACAAGGCTCAACGTGAGTTCTACCTTCGTGAGCAACTGAAGGCGATCCAGAGAGAGCTTGGTGAGGTGGATGAGCGTTCTGTGGAGGCCAATGAACTCAGGAAGAAGATTGAGCAGGCTGAATTGCCGCCAGAGGCTCGGAATGAGGCGGAGCGTGAGCTGGATCGTCTGGCCAAGATGCCTCCCGCGGCGGCTGAGTACACTGTATCTCGGACATACCTTGATTGGCTGGTCAGTCTTCCCTGGGCCAGAACCAGTGAGGACAATCTGGATATCACCCAGGCCGCTCGCGTCCTTGATGAGGATCACCACGATCTGAGCAAGGTAAAAGAGAGGATCCTGGAGTACCTGGCAGTGCGCAAGCTGAAGGCAGACACCAAGGGTCCGATCCTGTGTTTTGTTGGTCCCCCTGGTACAGGGAAGACTTCCATGGGACAGTCCATCGCACGTGCTCTGGGCAGAAAATTCATCCGCATGTCTTTGGGCGGAGTGAGAGATGAAGCAGAAATACGAGGGCATCGGCGAACCTATGTAGGTGCACTGCCCGGAAGGATAATCCAGGGGATCCGCCGCGCGGAGACCAGGAATCCGGTATTCATGCTTGACGAGATTGACAAGGTGGGCATTGACTTTCGAGGTGATCCTTCAGCGGCATTGCTTGAGGTTCTGGACCCTGAGCAGAACTTCGCTTTTGTTGATCACTACCTTGACGTGCCCTTTGATCTTTCCAGGGTTATCTTCATTACCACGGCCAACCTTGTTGATCCTATCCCTCCTGCTCTCAAGGATCGAATGGAGACAATTGAGCTTCCTGGCTATACGGAGCAGGAGAAGCTGCACATTGCTGAGAGGTTTCTCGTGCCCAGACAGATCAAGGAGAATGGACTTGGCCTGGAGAGGCTGCGATTCTCCGAAGGCGCCATACTTGAGGTCATCAGAAGGTACACTCGTGAAGCCGGAGTGCGGAACCTGGAGAGGGAGATCAATGCCATCTGCCGCAAGGTAGCCCGGCGTGTGGCCACGGACTCAGAGGGACCGATCACGATTAGTTCCGATCAACTGCATGACTACCTGGGACCTGTCCGCTTTCGCTACGAGGTGGCAGAGGAAGCTGACGGTGTGGGTGTGGCCACAGGGCTGGCGTGGACTCAGGCTGGCGGTGATATTCTATTTGTGGAGGCGACTCCTATCAGCGGGAAGGGGAACCTCATTCTCACGGGCAAGTTGGGAGAGGTGATGCAGGAGTCGGCCCGCGCGGCACTGACATATGCCCGCAGCAGGGCAGCGTCTCTGGGGATCGAGGAGAATTTCTATGAAAAGAATGACATCCATATCCATGTCCCCGCCGGCGCTATTCCAAAGGATGGCCCTTCTGCTGGTATCACCATGACCATAGCCCTGATTTCAGCCTTGACCAAGAGACCTGTGATCAGAGAGGTAGGGATGACGGGCGAGATAACTCTGCGGGGCAAAGTGCTGCCAGTCGGGGGCATCAAGGAGAAGGTGCTGGCGGCTCACCGGGCAGGCCTCAGGAAGGTTATCCTGCCAAAGGAGAACGAGAGAGACCTGGAGGAGATCCCCGAGGAGATCAGGGAGAAGCTTCAGTTTATCCCGGTAGACAATGTGGACCAGGTACTTGAGATGGTGCTGGAACCTGGACACAAGGCATGACTCCGCAGGTCTGACGTGGAGTTCTAGGAAGACTCCCCGTGTTTGCTCTGGCACTGTGACTGCCAACTCTCCAGCCCACAGGCATTGCAGCCAAGTCGGCAGTCGGGCGTCTCTTCCTCCCGAAGGGCACGAAGGTATTCCTGCTTCAGGAAATCATGGCTCACTCCGGTGTCTACGTGTGCCCACGGCAGCAGCTCATCCAGGGACCGCTGGCGGTGAGCATATGAGCCAGGATCGAGGCCTGCTTTGTCGAAGGCGTGCCGCCAGCGGTCATACCTGAGGCGTTCGTTCCATGCGTCGAATGTGCAGCCGGCCTGCCAGGCATGGTAGATTACCCTGCCAATTCGGCGATCACCGCGTGCCAGTACAGTTTCCAGCAGGCTGGTCTCCGGATTCTCCCAGGACAGATGAACCTGCAGGCCACGGAGGCCCCTCTTCAGTACTTCAAATTTGAGCCTCAGTTGATCCTGGCTGTCCTGTGCCACCCACTGAAAAGGAGTATGGGACTTTGGTACGAAGGCTGACACACTGAGCTTGATCCGGGGTTCATTCCCTCTTCCTGTGTGACGCAGCCTGCCGACCAGGCGAACGATGCCTTCGACATCTTCCATGGTCTCAGTTGGCAGGCCGATCATGAAGTACAGCTTGAAGTTCCTCCAACCTTTGCTGGTAGCGGTGGCCATGGTCTCGATGATCTGTGTGTCAGGCACGGCTTTGTTGATAACCCGCCTCAACCGCTCTGTCCCTGCCTCAGGTGCGAAGGTGAGCCCCGGCTTCTTGACGAAACGAAGGGAGTCCATCAGTTTCACCGAGAACGTGTCAATGCGCAAACTCGGCAGGGAGATTGTCAACTGGCGGCTGCCATGGTCGTGTGCCAGGGTGCTCACCAGGCAGTCGATACCCGGGTAGTCGTTTGTGGCCAGAGAAACCAGCGATATCTCGCTGTAGCCACAGTTGCGGATGAGCTGGTCGGATGCCTCTACCACTTCCTGTTGACTTCGATGGCGTTGGGGACGGTAAGCGAAACCTGCCTGGCAGAAGCGACAGCCTCGCGTGCAACCACGTTGAATCTCGATGGCGCCCCGATCATGGACTACCTCTACGAAAGGCACTACAGGCCTGACCACTGCAGGGGGCAGAGCGAGCAGTGTACGCTGCTTCACTGTTGCCTTTGGCCGGGGAGGCATGTTGCTGCTGGCGGTGGGATTTGCGCTGGACTGACAGTCTGTCCTGAGAACATTCGGCGCATAGACTCCAGGAATTGCCGCCAGTCCCGACAGTATCTCATTCCTTGAGCAGCCGTTGTCCTTGTATTTCTGAAAGGCGGTGACCAACTCCACGGCCAGCTCCTCGCCGTCGCCGATGGCGAAGAGATCCACGAAATCCGCCATCGGCTCCGGGTTGAGCGTGCAGGTACCACCGGCCACTACCAGGGGATACGATTCATCTCTGTTGCCCGCCAGCACTGGTATGCCGGCCAGATCGAGCATGTTGAGCACATTGGTGTAGGTGAGCTCATAACCCAGGGAGAAACCGACAATGTCGAATTCCATGAGGGGTCGCTTGGACTCGAGACTGAGGAGAGGTATCTTCGCCTGGCGAATTGCCGCTTCCATGTCGATCCACGGCGCAAAGACTCTCTCGGCGAGAACGTTGGGCTGCTTGTTAAGTAGCTCATACAGGATGGGCAGGGCCAGATTGGACATGCCGATCTCGTAGGTATCCGGATAGGCAAGGGCAACCCTCACCCGGGTGGTTTGCCAGTCCTTCACGATGCTGTTCCACTCGCCACCGGTGTAGCGACCTGGCCTGGCAACTTTGTATAAGATGCTGTCGGGATAACCCATCGGTCACCTCTCCTGTTGTTGCCTTGACATTATAGTCCGCACGCAATTTGATCTCAACCGAACCTGAATTCTTCTCATTTTTCTTACAGTTTTCCATCCAGCTTTGGGGACGGCGTTTGTTCATCTTGACAGGTGCTTCGTCTGCCCTTAGCATATATCCTCGGTGTACTCTCGGCATGATCCCATGGGCTTAGAATAGGAGGAGGCTGGTTTGCTGGCCCAGAAGCAAATGGACCAAGTGACCGATAGCTTTATCGAGCGCTTGGTGTCCCAAGGGTATGTTGTAACCCAAGCTGCCACCGTACAGGGTAAGTCCGGCATAGAACGTGCCTTCGACTATCTGGTGCAACGGCAGTATGGGTTGATAACCTACACAATCGCCATCGACGTTATCACCAATGCCGAAGATCCAGAGGCAAGCCTGCAGAGGCTGTTTGCCTTCGAGGACAAGTGCCTGGATTGCAGCATTGAGCACCGGGCAATCATCGCAGTCCCCCATCTCAGCTCTGTTGCTGGCCAATTCGCCCAGAAGGATGGGGTGAAGGTCTTCGACAACTCGATGATGCGGGCATTCCTGGATCGTCCACCCCTGGCCCGGAATGTGTCGACAGAGATCCCCTCCGAATTCAGAGAGAAGTCCGAGGTTATCGCCACTCTGAGGCTTGCTGGTTACCAGGTCGTGGAAGGCGCCAAACTGACCGGCAGTTCTGGCACAACACATGTCTTTGAGGCCATAGCCTTCCTGGATGATGGTTTCCTGGTGTCAAGAATAGGAATTGACCATGTTGATGGCGATCAGGTGGATCTGGGCCAGGTCTCCCTGTTCGATGTCAAGTGCAACGACACTGGCATCAGGGAGAAGATACTTCTGGTTTCAGAGAGGCCTACTGCTGCGGCCAGGGAGTTTGCGGAACAGCATAAGATACGGTTGATTGGTCTGGATGCCGGGGCCGAATTGGCTGCTGCGGCGGAAGAGACTGCACCCAAGGAATTCACCATGAGGAGCGTTGTCGATCAACTTCTGGTGGTGCGATCCAAACCGAAGCGTGGGGAAAAGGCCGAGAAGAAAAGGACGTCTCGGAGTGCAGCGACTCGTGAACGGGAAGCATCAGCAGAGAGACAACCGGAGACTGACCGCGTGGCAAGTGCGGAAGTTGCCCGGTTGCCCGAAGACTCAGTGGTGATGTCCCCGAGTTCGGAGGCTGGCGAGTCTGTGGTGGTATTGGAGCCTTCCAGCCTGGGAGTTGAAGCCAGGCCGGTTGAAGACCTGTCTGCCGAACAGGTGGACAAGGGGCTTGAAACTGAGATCGGCCCTGAATCCCTTCAACCGCCGGTTGTTCTGGAGCCGCGCAAGCCGGTGGTAGAAGAGGTTGTGGAGAAGCCCAAGGTGAAGCTCCGCAAGGCAGCCCGCCCTGAGGCGCTGCGGATGATCCCGGAGAACACCGCCAGAAGATTCACTGTCATCCCGATTGGTGTCGAGGATAACCGGTTGGTGGTGGCAATGGTCAATCCCAGCGATATCCAGACTATCCAGGTTCTTGAGCATCAGACCAAGATGAGAGTGCAGGCTGTTGCCGCTGAGAAGAACGAGATCCTGGAAGCTATTGATTTCAACTACAAGAAATTTGGCCAGATTGCCGAGCAGATTTCGCGTATCGATACCGGCATTGAGGCTGCTGCCGGTGTTGACCTGGTTGCAGCTACTGCCAATGCCCCGGTGGCTGCTGCTCTCAATCTGGTTATTGAAGAAGCCGTCAAGGCCAGGGCGTCGGACATACACATCGAGCCGGAAGAGAAGAGGTTGCGCATCCGCTATCGTATCGATGGGGTTCTGCATGAGGTGATGTCTCTTCCCATCAAGATACATCCGCCATTGACCTCCCGAGTCAAGGTGATGTCTGATCTGAATATTGCCGATCACATCAGGCCGCAAGACGGGCAGTTCTCGGTTGAGGTGAAGGGCAAGGGCATAGACATTCGAGTGGCCACCAGCCCGACGGTTCACGGCGAGGCTGTGGTCATGCGCCTTCTCGACAAATCGGTGGCCGTATTGGATTTGCCACAATTGGGTTTTTCACCGGACTCCCTGAAGAAGTACCAGAACATGCTCAGCGTTCCCTTCGGTATGATCCTGATCAGCGGACCCACCGGTGCAGGCAAGACAACCACCCTCTATGCCTCGGTGAATACCCTCGACAAGATAACGCGCAATATCATTACAGTCGAGGACCCTGTCGAATACCGCTTCGAGAACATAAAGCAGATTCAGGTCAATCCAAAGGCGGGAGTTACCTTCGCAGGTACTTTGCGCTCTATGATGCGCTTGGATCCTGATGTGATATTGGTGGGCGAGATTCGTGACGGAGAAACTGCCACTATTGCAGTGAAAGCTGCTCTCACCGGCCATCTTGTTCTGTCCTCGATTCACGCTAACGATGCAATAGGCGTGGTCTATCGTCTTCTCGACCTTGGCATAGAGCCGTTTCTGGTCTCCACAGTCGTTACGGGGACCGTATCCCAGCGTATGGCGCGGCGTATTTGCCTGAACTGTGCTGCCGAGGTGGAACCCTCGGAGTCGGAAAGATCGGCGTTCCGCAATGCTACTGGAGAGGAGTTGGAGAGTTATCTCTCTGGCACCGGATGTGATCTCTGTTCTTATACCGGCTATCGCGGCAGGCTGGGACTCTTTGAGGTTCTGGTCATGAGTGAGAACACAAGATCTCTCATCTTGAAGGGGTCCAGCGCGGCTCTGGTGAAAGAAGCGGCAATAAAGGAGGGGATGATTACCCTGCTGAAGGACGGAATGCTCAAGGTAAAACAGGGCCTGACCACTGTCTCCGAGGTATTGCGCAATGCCTATTCTCTGGAGTAGATATGCCTGCTTCGGTCAGCATAGGGTTCGCGTATCCTGGAGGTTCTCAAATCGAGTGTGCCAAGAAAGTGGGGAGAAGCTGCCGGGGGAGGGAGAAAACGGCTCAATGTGTTGGAGTGAGCCAGATCGGAGGATGAGATGGACTATCGTTATGTAGCCTACAATCAGCAGAAGGAGTTGGTCAAAGGGAAGGTGAATGCGCCGACTGAAGCGGTGGCGCTCGACCTGCTCAACTACAGTGGCCTGAAGCTACTCAGTCTGAAGGAGAGCAAGCCACTTATCGATCGAGAGAAAGTCAATGCGGCTTTCTACAAGATCACCCCTCGTGAAGTGGTAATGTTCTCCAGGCAGTTGGCCCTGCTCATCGACTCGGGGTTTGATATTGCTGCCTCCCTTGACCTGTTGGGGGATCAGATCAGTAACCGCGCCCTCAAGCGTATCGTGGGTGAGGTGGCCAAGGACATCCGCAACGGCATGAAACCGTCCCAGGCTATGGGCAGGCAGCCCATGGCCTTCTCCTCCCTTTACTGCCGGACTATAGCGGTTGCTGAGGAGACGGGCAATCTGGAGAAGTCACTGCGCCAGATGGCCGACCACATCGAGAAGAATGCCAATGCCGCTGCGAAGGTGCGTAATGCACTCATCTATCCCGTTATTGTCTTCGTACTGGCGCTTGGTGTGGTTGCCGTTCTGGTCGCGTTTGTTGTCCCCTCCTTCTCGACTCTTTATGAGTCCCTGGATACGGAATTGCCGTTGGTGACCAGGATTCTGCTGGGGATGACTGACTTCCTCACGGCCTGGGGTTTGTATATGCTTCTTGGCCTTTTCATCCTGGTGGTGGCAGCTTTTGTGGCCACGAGATCGGATGAGGGAAAGTACAAGCGAGACCAACTGATGCTCCGTCTGCCGTTGTTTGGGCGCATCATAATCCTGAGCGAGCTGGCTCGCTGTGCAGCTACCATATCCACGCTGTTCCGTGCCGGGGTACCCCTGCCGGAGATAATCACCTTGTGCGCCAACAGCAGCACCAACAGGGTCGTTGCCCGGTCCCTGGTTGATGTCAGGCAGGAGATGCTCCAGGGCCAAGGCCTGTCTCGCCCAATGTCGAAAAACCCGGTGTTTCTCCCGTTGATAGTCCAGATGGCGTTAGTAGGTGAGAATACAGGTAATCTGGACAACACCATGGACACGGTGGCCCAGAGTTATGACATGGAGGCGACTGAGCGTACCACCATGATGACCTCGATGATTGCACCTGTGACCACGCTGATCATGGGAGGCATGGTGGCCTTCATTGCCATCGCGCTTGTGTCAACCATGTACGGCATCATGGGTTCTGTCGGCGGCTAGGGCAGGGTCTTCCGGGTCTGGCTCAGACCTGCGCATTGTGTGTGGCAAGGGTGGTGGGGATAGTGAAAGACCTCACCACCCTTTGTGTTTGCCGCCAGAGGCAGTCACTCTGGCCATGCACAACAGGCTATTGACCCTCGGTGGTGCAAAGGGTTAAAATGCTTCTATAGTCCCACCGAGGAGCGCATATGCAGTCCAGCCTGATTGGCAAAGTTGAGAAAGCCAGGCGCTATGCCCAAGAGAGAGACCGGGTCACATTCACTGACTTCAAGGTGAGTTTCCGGGGCGACA
>JAFNFZ010000209.1:2819-4131 GCA_017885485.1 Chloroflexota bacterium | reverse complement strand
CCTGCTGCCACGAATATCACCAGTCCGGCTACAATCCAGATCCAGAACGGCGTCCCTCCAGTTTCAGCGCTGGCGGAAGGAACCAGCACGGCCCAGGTGCTGAGCTGGGTCGTGGACACGCTCAGTGTCATGTTGGCGGTATTCACAGCCGTTGCCAGGATCTTCCACTCGCCGGCAACTTCGTCCCGACAGGCCAGAACCAGGTTCTCGGGGTCTCCGTCTGCCGCGGTCACATCGCCGGTTGAGTAGTACACGGTGATGGCCACCGGTTGAGCCAGCGCAGCGATAGCACTGGCGCTGTCATCCATGGCTTCGATGGAGAAGAAGGTGTCTGCCAGCTTGAATCCATCAGGGAGACCGAAGATGGCGGAGCGCGGCACCTGGTTGATGGTCACCATTACCGGGACATTCACGGCTCCGCTGGGGAAGACGGCGGTGATTCTGCCATCGGCGGTTTGCGCTTGCCCTCCTGCTGCGGTGATGAGATGCGCTGCGGCCGTGGTGAAGGAGGTCTGGTTGGACCAATCCGACCACGCCCCGCGGTTGTCTTGATGCCTGACCCTCCAGTAGTAGAGAGTGTTGCTGGCCAGTCTGCCCGATGGGACAGAAATTGCTGTCAGGTCCGAGGCGGTGCTGCCGCTATCGAAGACGGGACTGACGTAGTCCCATCTTGTCGTTGTGACCTGCCACTGTGAAGCCGCATGGGTGTCGCCGGAGTCGGGATCGGAGAAGGGGGCGGACTGAAGGGTCGGTGACAGAGAGACTCCAGTGGCTCCGTCGTCCGGCGAGATATTGCCGGGTTGACCGGGTGGAATGGAGGGGGCCTCCACCGACCAGGTTTCGGTGTCGGTCAGGGCTGCGTTCTGAGTGTCGCGGACGGTGAGCCATTGATTGCCCGGGGTGGGCAGAGTAATCCAGAAGACGTGGACGCCCCTGTCTGTGGTGTAGAAGGGGGTCGGTGCGGGCAGTGTAGCTGCGGCATCCGATGACGAGAAGCTGATGGTGCCGGTGTAGGTGGTGGCGATGTTGCCGTAGGGATCGCGGACGGTTACCGTGATGCTGAAACGTGTGCCTGCAGGAGTGCTGCCCCCTGTTGGGGTTATGGACAGGCTGGTGGGTGATGCGCTCACCGACCAGGTCTCGGTGTCCGTCAGAGTTGCGTTCAGGGTGTCTCTGACAGTGATGGACTGACTGCCCGGGGTCGTGAACGTAGCCGAGAAGACATGAACGCCGTTGTCCGAGGGCAGGAACGTATAGTTCCCGGGGAGGATGGCCCCGGGGTCTGACGATGTGAAGCTGACTGTGCCGGCAT
>JAFNFZ010000209.1:0-2812 GCA_017885485.1 Chloroflexota bacterium | reverse complement strand
GTTATGGACGCGGTATCGGTGAGGCCAAGGTAGCTGCCGGTGACGGTCCAGGTGCCGACGTATTGAGAGTTATAGAAATTGCCGATCCAATAACCGCCAGCGCCGGATTGAACAGAGAAGGCGGTGGAGAGGGTGACATTGCCGAGGCTGTTGTTGAACAGGTCGAACGCCTCGGCGGTATAGTACTGAACGCCGCCGGCGATGACGGTAGCGGTATGGGGTGAGATGACGATATGGTGGGCGGAACTGGCAACAACGACAAGGGAGGCGGTATCGGTCAAGCCCTCATGGCTGCCGGTGACAGTCCAGGTACCGATGTTCTGAGAGGTATAGATGTAGGCAGCCCAGGAACCGCCTGCGCCAGGGTCAATAGAGAAGGTGGTAGTGAGGGTGACATCGCCGAGGCTGTTGTTGGCCTGATCGAAGGCCTCGGCACTATAGGCCTGGGTGCCGCCAGCGGCGACGGCGGCTGGATCCGGTGAGATGACGATGTGGTGAAGCAGTCCTATGTTGACGGTCAAAGAGGCTGTGTCTGTCTCCCCGAGGTAGCTGCCGGTGACCGTCCAGTTGCCGGGGTATTGGGAGGTATAGGCGTTGGCGGCCCAGGTACCTCCTGCCCCAGCGTCTATTGAGAAGGCAGTGCCGGAGGTGACATCGCCCCGGCTGTTGTTGAACTGGTCGAAGGCCGCGGCTGTATAGGACTGGGTGCCGCCAGCCGTGATGGTTGCAGCGTCTGGGGAGATGACGACATGGTCAAGGGAGCCGGCGTTGACGGTCAGGGAGGCGGTGTCTGTCCGCCCGAGGTAGTCGCCGGTGACAATCCAGGTACCGGCGTACTGGGAGGTGTAGACGTTGTTGATCCAGCCCCCGCCTGCGCCGGCTTGAATGGAGAAGAAGGTGGAGCTGACCTCCCCGAGGCTGTTGTTGAACTGGTCGAAAGCCTCGGCGGTATAGGACTGGACACCGCCCGCGATGACGGTGGCGGTATCTGGGGAGATGACGATATGGTCAAGGGAGCCGGCGCTGACCGACCAGATATCGGTATCGGTCAGGCTTCCGTTTCCGGTGTCGGTGACGGTGAGGGACTGACTGCCCGAGGTGAACAGGGTGACGGAGAAGACCTGGACGCCCTTGTCTGAGGGGTTGAAGTTAAAGGCATCGGGCAGGATGGCAGCAGGATCTGACGATGTGAAACTGATGGTGTCGCTGTAACTGGTGTCGATCAAGTCGTCAGCGTTGTAGGCGGTGACAGTGATGTCGAATGAAATGCCGGCGGTGGCGCTGCCGCCATCGGGCGTGAGATCAAGGCGGGTAGCCTGTGCCATGGCGATCTGGTTGTTGATGGCCACCAGAGCTATTGGAAGGGCGACAACAATCGCCGCAAGGGCGAGTGCCACCAGAAGTCGGCTGCGATTAACCATCTGTCCTCTCACCTCGATGTCAGGCTGAGCCCCAGTATATCACGTGTGTATACGGATGCAAGTTGTTGTTGCCTGCGCCTGAACTGGACTGGGGAAAGGCGAGTGGACTAGAATCTACCTGGCTCCTTCCCGGTTGAGCCTTTGCCACCCGACACGAGCGAGTATTTCGACGAGCCAGGACACATGCCCCCGGAGGGGAGGCTGTTTTGGGGACTGACTTCGTTGCGGCGCGTCTAAAGCTCATAGAGCACCTGCGGCGCGAGGTGAAAGACGAACGGGTACTCAGCGCCATGGCCAGGGTGCCCAGGGAGCTGTTTGTTTCCAGCACCTACTGGCACGTGGCTTACGAGGATAGGCCGCTGTCCATAGGAGCCGGACAGACCATCTCCCAGCCGCTCATTGTGGCCATGATGACGGAGGCCCTCGATCTGAAAGGGCACGAGACGGTTCTTGAGGTCGGCACGGGGAGTGGCTATCAGGCGGCCATCCTGGCCGAGCTGGCTAAGTGGGTGGTTACCGTAGAGCGTTACCATGAGCTGGCGGAGAAGGCCAGAGAAACGCTGGAGAAACTGGGTTACACGAACGTCGAAGTCCACCTGGCGGAGCCGATGCTGGGCTGGCATCACAAGTCGCCATACGATGCCATCATTGTTGCTGCCGGCGCCCCTAGTGTGCCGCAGGAGCTCCTGGATCAGTTGACTGAGGGCGGTCGCATGGTGATCCCCGTTGGCTCCCGCTATGAGCAGAGTCTGTTGAAGGTGGTCCGCCGGGAGCATGAGACGGTTGTTCGTGACCTTGGGCCCTGCCGCTGGGTTCCTCTCATTGGCGAAGGGGCATGGGGTGAAGACTCAGATTGACTATCAGGGGCACATCGCATAATATACTAGGCTAGCTTGTCTGGAACGGAGGGAACGTGTCAATGGCCATAGCCGCATACACAGAGAGGTACAAAGACTGGAGATACAGAGCCTTCAGGTGGTGCCATGAACTGAGCACGGTACAGAAGATACTTCTGGCCCTGGGCATGGCGGGCGTCACCGGACTCTGTGCCCAGATCAGAATCTATCTGGGATTTACGCCGGTGCCGGCGACCGGTCAGGTTTTTGCGGTCCTGCTGAGCGGCGTGCTGCTGGGGTCGGGATACGGTTCCCTGAGTCAGGTGTTTTACATTGCACTGGGCGCCTGTGGCGTCCCGTGGTTCCAGAGCTGGAGCGGTGGCCTGACCTATCTGGCTCATGCTCCGACGGTGGGCTACCTCATGGGGTTCGTGTTTGCAGCCCTGTTGATAGGCAGATTGACTGAGCGACATGTTGCCGCCAGGGGATTCCTGCCTCAGTTGGGGCTTATGCTCGCAGGTGTGTCCGTGATCTATCTGGCTGGGGGCGTCTACT
>JAFNFZ010000208.1:8785-10025 GCA_017885485.1 Chloroflexota bacterium | reverse complement strand
TACCTCGAATGGCCTGGGGAGCATCAATTTGCGATACAATTTCTTGCCCCATCTACTACCAAAGAATGTTATAGCCACAATAAGGATAAGGGTAATGGTCGCTACGATAACTCCCCATACTTCGTAAGTCATGGCTCACACAATCCCTACCAGCGCCAAGGAGACAAGAATTAGGGTATTATTTTTGGCAATCATAATATCACATTCCTATGTATGCTATTTGCGTCCACTATCTGTAGTATGTCCTCTGGAATCTCGGTTATTCTGTCTCATATGATGCGTCTCCTAAAAATGACTGATCAATCAACTAAAACCGAACGAAACCCTTTCGCAGCGCAAGGTTTCGCGGCAGCGACTGAGTGTGGTATGATTAGGGGTTGCGAATTGGGGCGGGTGACTCATGTTTACGGTTGGTGTTCTCACTGTGAGTGATAAGGGGTCGAGGGGAGAGCGTGTGGATGAGAGTGGCAGGGTTATCCAGCAGTGTCTGGCCTCCCTCGGGGTTCGGAACACGAAGTATGACATTGTGCCTGACGAAAGGGAGTCCATTTCGGATAGACTCAGGGAATGGGCGGATGAGGGCCTGGACCTGATCCTGACGACCGGGGGCACCGGGCTGGCGCCGCGAGATGTGACCCCGGAGGCCACCCTGGACATAGTAGACAGGGTGGCTCCCGGCTTCTGTGAGGCGATGCGAGCACAGAGTCTCAAGTATACTCCCCTGGCCATACTGAGCCGGGCCGTGGCGGGAGTCCGCAGAAGAACCCTGATTATCAACCTGCCCGGCAGCCCTAAGGCGGTCAAGGAATGCCTTGAAGCCATATTGCCTGCACTCCCTCATGCTATGGAGACCGTTCGAGGTCAAGCGGCCGAGTGTGCCCAGAGTTAGAAAGGCCGGCGTGACAGCATGCGCATCGAGATACTCAGCCTGTTTCCAAAGATGTTCGATGGGCCCTTTGGCGAGAGCATCGTTAAGAGGGCTGTCGATCGCGGGCTGGTGAGCATATCCTTTCATAATCCCCGGGACTACACGCATGACAGGCATCACACCGTTGATGACTATCCCTATGGTGGAGGCAACGGGATGGTGATGAAGCCGGAGCCCATTTTTGAGGCAGTTGAGTCCGTAAAAGGGCTCATGGGCGAGGAGCCAGTTCCCGTGATCCTGCTCACGCCGCAGGGACGGCTCTTCAGTCACCAAATCGCCCAGGAGCTGTCGGGGGAACGAAATCTGGTGCTC
>JAFNFZ010000208.1:0-8740 GCA_017885485.1 Chloroflexota bacterium | reverse complement strand
CAGGTTGCTCCCCGGCGCTCTGGGATCTGAGGGATCGGTGAAGGATGATTCTTATGCCAGGGGTTTCCTGGAATACCCGCAGTATACTCGACCGCGTGAATATAGAGGGTGGGAAGTGCCCGAGGTATTGCTCTCGGGGAACCATCAGGAGATCGCCAGGTGGCGTCGTGAAGAAGCCATCGAGCGTACTCTGAGTCGTCGGCCGGATCTCCTGGCGAAGGCCGTTTTGTCTGAAGAGGAGAGGAAGCTGATAGATACGATAAAGGCAAGAAGGGGGTTCAATTGACTAACGATATTAGATGGCTGACCGAGAGCAAACGGAGGCCGAGCATTGCACCGGTTCACCCCGGAGACAGAGTCAAGGTGAGTGTCAAGGCCAAAGAGGGAGAGAAAGAGCGTACCCAGGTCTTTCACGGAGTGGTTATTCGGGTGCGGAAGGGCGGCAACAACGCCAGTTTCACGGTCAGACAGGTTGCTTACGGCATAGGAGTGGAGCGCACATTCTTCGTCAATTCGCCGTATGTAGAGAAGGTGGAAGTGACACAGCACGGAGACGTGCGACGGGCCAGGCTCTTTTACCTGCGCGGTCTCAGCAGCAAGGCCACCCGCGCCAAGCTGAAGGCCAAGGCCAAGGCAATTGCGCCGGAGTTAGTGGTTGAGGAAGGGACCCCTGAGGAAGAGGCTATTCTGGAAGAGCCGCAGCCGGCAGAATCCTCGGGTTCAGATGCGGAGGGACGGGAATAGAAGAGTGGAAAGGGAGACATGGGTTATGCCGAGGTTGCTGTCAACTCGCCGGTAGCTCAGCGTCGCACCTTCAGCTACAATATTCCACCCTCGCTCAATCTTACTGTCGGACAAGCCGTATGGGTTCCCTTTGGCCCCAGAGTGATCCAGGGCATTGTCCTCCAACTGACCGACCATCCTGAGGTTGAAGAAACCAGGGCGATAGTCGGCCTTATTGATCCTCACCCGCTGCTCTCCCCGGTTCAGATCGAACTCGCGCGCTGGATAAGCGACTACTACCTTTCTCCTCTCTTCGACGCGGTGGCCCTGATGCTGCCACCGGGATTCGAGCGAAGGCTGGTGACCTTCTTCCATCCTGCCCCGGGGGCCAATGCATCCGCTGCCTCTCTTACCCCTGAAGAAAGGCAGTTGGTGGCGCTCCTGGACAGGGAGGGGAAGGTGGCTCAAGGGGTGGCAGAGAAGCTCCTGGGCAAAAAGGAGGCCGCTCTGGCACTGAAGCAGCTCCTCAGCCAGGAGCTGGTCACCAAGAGCCAGGAACTGGGAAAGGAAAGGGTCAAGCCAAAGGTCCTGCACCATCTACGCTTGGCAGTGGACGTTCAGGAAGCCCTGGGAGAAGCAGAGAGCATGGCGCGGAGGGCGCCGCAACAGGCTGCGCTCCTCAGATTCCTGGCCCGCAGAGAGACCCCCGTGTCCCTCAAAGAGGCCGAAGGAGAGATCCGGCATGTGGCCGCGACGGCCAGGGCCCTGCAGACCAAAGGTCTCCTTGCCATTGAAGACGTGCATGTGTGGCGCGATCCTCTTGTGGACCGTGTCTTCGTATCCAGCGTACCTCCTGTCCCTACCGCAGCACAGGAAGAGGCGGTAGCCCGAATCCGCGCTGGCCTGAGAGCGGCAGGAAGAAATGGCCCGGCGGTGTTTCTCCTTCACGGAGTCACCGGCAGCGGGAAGACCGAGGTCTATCTGCGGTCACTGGCGGAGGCGGTAGCTCTGGGCAAGCGCGGCATAGTGCTGGTACCCGAGATAGCGCTCACCCCTCAGACCATCCAGCGCTTCGCCGCTCGCTTCCCCGGCCGTGTAGCTGTTCTTCACAGCCGGCTGTCTCTGGGTGAGCAATTCGATGAGTGGCAAAGGATAAGGGATGGGGCTTTTGATGTGGTCATCGGCCCGAGGGGAGCGCTCTTTGCCCCGCAGCCCGACCTGGGCCTTATCGTCATTGATGAAGAGCATGAATGGACCTACAAGCAGGAGGAGCAATCGCCCCGCTACCACGCTCGAGAGGTGGCCCTCAAGCTGGCGGGGCTCAGTGGTGCAGTGACGATCCTGGGCAGTGCCACGCCTGACGTCGAAAGCTACCGCCGTGCTCAGACGGGGGGATATACATTGCTTCAGCTCCCTCATCGGATCACCTCGAGGGGGGAGTCGCCTCTTCCTGAGGTGGACCTGGTGGATATGCGCGAGGAGCTCAAGGCCGGGAACAAGAGCATCTTCAGCCGGTCGCTGAGCAAAGCCATGGCCGAAACCCTGGCTGATGGGGATCAGATCATTCTGTTTCTCAACCGTCGGGGGACGGCCACCTTCGTCCAATGCCGGGACTGCGGTTTCGCTTTGAGGTGTCATCGTTGCGATCTGGCGCTGACCTTTCATGGGGTAGAGGACATGCTGGTGTGTCACCAGTGCGGCTACAAGAAAAGGACGCCCGCTGTCTGCCCCAGTTGTTCCAGTCGACGCATCAGGTTCCTGGGTATTGGGACACAAAGGGTGGCTGACGAATTAGCCCGGGTCTTTCCGAGGGCCAGGATGCTGCGCTGGGATCGGGATGTGACCAGAGGAAAGAACGCCCATGAGAGAATTCTGAATTCCTTTCTGGCTCACGAGGCGGATGTCCTTATCGGGACGCAGATGATCGCCAAGGGATTGGACCTGCCTCTGGTAACGCTGGTGGGGATACTCTCGGCCGACACCGTACTTCACCTCCCCGACATCCGTGCCGGTGAGCGCACCTTTCAGCTTCTAAGCCAGGTGGCGGGGAGGGCTGGTCGTGGCTCAAGCCCTGGACGGGTTGTGGTGCAGACCTACAACCCCCAGCACTACGCCGTGGCGTGCGGCGCCAAGCATGACTATGCCGGGTTCTATCGTCAGGAGATCAACTACCGGCGCCAGTTGAAGAACCCTCCCTTCAGTCGGCTGGTCTCGCTGGTCTATACACACAGCAATGCGGAGGCGTGCCGACGCGGGGCCGAGAAGGTACATCAACAACTGGCGGAAAGAAGGGATTCTACGGGTGCGGACGTAGATCTGCTCGGCCCTTCACCGATGTTCTTTGGACGATTGCGTGGCCGATTCCGGTGGCAGATCATCCTGCGCGGTTCCGCCCCGGCGCGTCTGTTGGGTGACCTGTCTTTGCCTCAAGGCTGGGTGGTTGATGTGGACCCGATTGTCCTGTTGTAGATCACCCCTCCTCACGGCGCAGGCCTGCCATGTTTGCCGCTGGCGTAGCGCAGGTCTATAATTCTCCGTGTAACGACACAGTTTCCCCGAGAGGTTCTTCAGTGGCTGTTCTGACTATTTGTCGTGCACCGGATCCAGTGCTGCGCCGCAGGGCCAAGCGGATCAGCAGCCTGGATGGCTCCATACAGAAGCTGATAGATGATATGCTGGAGACCATGCCCGCCGTCTATGGTGTGGGCCTGGCAGCGCCCCAGGTGGGCATCTCTTTGCGTATCGCTGTGATCGGCCTTCCGGATGAAGAGCCGATCGTCATGATCAATCCGGAGATAGTCAGAAGGTCGGGGGAGCGCACCGTGGTGGAGGGATGCCTCAGCGTCCCTGGATACCGGGGGGAGATCAGGCGATCCGTTTCAGTGACGGTGAAAGCCCGAGATCGCCAGGGAAAGGAATTCCGACTCAAGGGGACGGAACTCCTGGCTCAGGCCCTGGAGCATGAACTGGATCACCTGAACGGGGTGCTCTATCTGGATTACCTCGAAAGCCCCGACAAGCTGTATGAGATCGAAGCCGAGGAAGAGCAGGGCTTGTGACCAGGATCTCACTGGGGCTGGAGGAACCTTCCGTCTTCCGGAAGGTAACTGACTTTCTTGTTGGAGAGGGCATCGGGGCCTATCTTGTTGGCGGATACATCCGCGACGCGCTTCTGGGTCGCCCCACAAGAGATGTCGATATCGCTGTGGTCGCGGCGGCTCCGGAGGTAGGGCAGAGGCTGGCGGACACCCTGCACGGGAAGTACGTCCTGCTGGACAGAACCAATGGAATAGCCAGGGTGATTCTGACAGAAGGCGATCAGGAGACGGGCATCCGGTGGCATTTCGACCTTTCAACAATCCACGAGAGTATTGATGCAGACCTTGCCCGCCGTGACTTCACTGTGGATGCCATGGCAGTTGATTTGAGAGAAGCGGTGATGGCAGAGACGATTGAGCTGATTGACCCCTTTCAGGGAAGGGACGATCTGGATAGACATCTCCTCAGGGTAGTCAGCGGTACTGTCTTTGAGGACGACCCGGCCCGTCTCATTCGGGCGGTGAGGCTGGCTGCGGAGTACGGCTTCTCAATTGAGGCTGAAAGCGAGAGCCTCCTCGGGAAGCGGAGCCAGCTTATCCAACAGGTCGCCGGTGAGAGGGTGAGGGAGGAGCTCTGCCGCATACTGGCTCTCCCCAACTCGACCGGATTTCTGGCTTACCTGGACCGCCTGGGGCTGCTGACAGCCATCATACCCGAGCTGGCTGTTGCCAAGGGAGTGGAGCAGCCCAGAGAGCACCACTGGGATGTGTTTCACCACTCGACAGAGACAGTGACTGCCCTGGAACGCCTCCTGAAAAGGCGTGCAAACGATGACGTGGTCCTCCATGTTCCCCAACGACTCTATGCCGACAGCCGTTTCGCAGAAGAGATGAGCCACGGGGTGACCAGAGCCGTGGTGACAAAGCTGGCCGCGCTTCTTCATGACATCGCCAAGCCACAGACCAAGACCATGGAAGCGGATGGCAGAGCCCGCTTCCTTGGACACACCAAGGAAGGGGCGGTGATAGCCGGAGAAATCCTACGCCGGCTCAGGTTTGGCACCCGAGAGATCCGGATGGTGCAGAGGATGATAGAGGCCCACCTTCGACTGTGGCAGATGGGCGGTGACGAAGGCATGCCCACCCGACGGGCCATCTACCGTTACTTCCGGGATACAGAGGATGTGAGCATTGACATCATGTTTCTCAGTCTGGCCGATTGCCTGGCCACTCAGGGCCCGCATCTGGATGTGGAGGAATGGAGGCAGCACTGCCGATTGGTGGAGTATGTATTGACTCAGCGGGAGGAAGAGAACAGCATAGTGTCTCCTCCGAAGCTGATCGACGGACATGACTTAATGAAGAGCTTCGGCCTGAAGCCCGGCCCCAGGATCGGGGAGGTTCTTGACGCCGTGCGTGAAGCTCAGGGGGCTGGTGAGATCGGCACCAGGGAAGCGGCTCTAGACTTCGTCCAAAGCTATCTGACGCAGGGACAAACGGATGGGAAAGTGGTATGATAGACGCGATTTGCGTCATCTCATGAACGAGCATAGAAGCGGGAGTAACCAAGTAGCCTCATGATGCAGCGTCGACCAGCCAGGAAGGGGCCGAGAATGAGCAGGAATGGCTGGCTGCTGCTGTTGATTCTGGCCCTGCTGGGCACCTCCATCTGGGTGCTGACCACCAGCGGCAGCTCTGCTCTCGGCAGGGATATGGATCATCTTGGGCTCCGCCTGGGCCTGGACCTCAAGGGCGGGACCCACCTGGTCTACCAGGGTCAATTCTCAGACAACGTCTCGGCCGATGAGAAGGACTTCAAGATGGACGGGGTAGCCAAAGCCATTGAGACCCGTATCAACAGGTACGGCGTTGTGGAGCCGGTGATCCAGAGACAGGGAGATGACCGCATCGTGGTCCAGTTGCCGGGCATAACGGACCTCGAGCAAGCGAAAGCACTGATTGAGCAGACTGCCTTCCTGGAGTTCAGGGAGGTGGAAGTCAATAGCGGCAGCGCGCCGGCCACTCTGGGCGACTATCTCAGCGACAACCGTACCGATTTCTACGACAGTGCCGTGGCAGGCACCCGTATCTTTGCATTCCCCGCCAGCGGCGGGTCACAGCCTCCGGTCGTTCTTCTGGAGAGGAGGAACGGAGGCCTGGAGTACGTGGATGTGAACGGAGACCCCATTGATCGAGGGACGCTCGAAGCGAATCTGGAGGGAGCTTACTCTTGGATGCCAGCCGTGGGAGATGCGGGTGAACCACTGACAGGGGCCTACCTGACGAAGGCGGAGCCCCAGTACCAGCAATCGCAGGTCGGCGTGAGCAAAGTAGTCGTGGCCATTGGATGGAACAGCGAAGGGGCGGTGATATTCGATGACATCGCAGGACGCCTTAACCCGCGGACATCTCCCTTGAATGCGTTAGGCATCTTCCTGGACAGCGAGCTGATCTCCAGCCCCACCATTCTACAGTCGGAGTACGGCGGCAGTGCTGTGATTGAAGGAGACTTCACCCCGAAGGAGGCCAGGCTACTGGCCATCCAACTCGATTCGGGTGCTCTGCCGATTCCCCTCAAGTCTCTCTACAGCAGCGAGGTGTCAGCCACCCTCGGTGAGCAATTCACGGAGAACGCTTTTCTCGCGGGGATAATCGCCCTGGGGCTGATCATACTGTTCATGATGCTCTACTACCGTGTGCCTGGATTGGTGGCCGGTCTGGCCCTCCTGATCTATCTGGCCATGGTGCTGGCCATCTACAAGGCCATCCCGGTGACGCTGAGCCTGGCCGGACTGGCCGGCTTTGTTGTGTCCCTGGGCATGGCGGTTGATGCCAACGTGCTTATTTTCGAGCGCATGAATGAGGAACTGCGGGCCGGGCGGACCCTCAAGGCGGCTGTGGACACCGGCTTCAGCCGGGCGTGGCCAGCTATCAGAGACAGCAACGTTACCACCTTCATCGCCTGTGGCATCCTCTACTGGTTTGGCAGCAGCATTGTGGCCAGCTCTGCGGTGATGGGCTTCGCGCTCACCCTGTTCATCGGTGTGGCGGCCAGCATGTTCACCGCCATTGTGGTTACCCGAACCCTTCTGATTGCGCTGGCCGGCGCCAGGATGACACGCAGGGCGCTCATGGTTGGGGTGGAGGGGAGAAGTGTTTGACCTAGTTGCCAAGAGGAAGTGGTTCCTGCTGGCCTCACTTGTCATCGTTGTTGCCAGTCTTCTTTCGGCGTTCCTGCCGGGCGGGCTGAAGGCGGGTATAGACTTCAAGGGTGGCATCTCCGTGACTCTTGGGCCGAGGGAGGGGGAGACTCTGACCGCGGATCAGGTCAGAGAGAAGCTGGCCGAGTTGGGGCAGGAACGGGCCGCTCTTCAATCATTGAGTGATGGCGACTACTTCATCCGCATGGGGGAGATGGATGAAACGCAGGTCAGAAGCGAACTGGAAGAGGTGGGGGTGGTGCAGGATTTCTATTCCGTTTCTTCAATAGTAGCCTCTGAGACAACACGCAATGCTGCAATTGCCATGGGAGTGGCTACGGTGGCCATGCTGCTCTACATCACCTGGGCCTTCCGCAAGGTGCCGGGCTCGTTCCGCTACGGCACGGGTGCCGTGATTGCCCTGCTGTTCAACATCGGACTAGTGCTGGGAGTCTTCTCTGTCCTGGGAAGAACGCTTGACTGGGAAATCGACCCCATGTTCGTTACCGCCATTCTGGCGGTCATCGGCTACAGTGTGAACGATGCCATTGTGGTCCTGGACCGGGTGCGAGAGAACCTGGCCAGGGGGAGGGCACCTGGGCTTGAGAACACCGTGAACTTGAGCATCAACGAGACCCTGACGCGCTCGATGAACACCTCCTTCACGACGGTGCTGGGGATTCTGGCGGTGTACCTCTTTGTGGGTGGCCCCATCCGCGGCTTCCTGGTGGCCCTGTTGGTCGGTGTCATTGCCGGCACCTATAGCTCCATCTTCATCGCCAGTCAACTTCTGGTGGTTTGGGAAAGAGGGGAATGGACCAGACTTGTCCCTCGAATACCCCTGCTCCAGAGAAGCAAAGCCTAGGAGACGGCCGCCAACCTCGTGGGTTGAGGAAATGGATCGGGAAGTCGCCATCAGCTCTGTCCGAGCCAGGGTGGGCAATGTCAACCTCATCAAGCACATGCTGGCCACCGAAGCCATTATGAGGGCTCTGGCGCGGAGGCTTGGTCAGGACGAGGGGGAGTGGGGGCTGACCGGTCTCCTCCATGACATCGACGTCGAGTTGACGGAGCACGAGCCNNCTTTGCGGCCGGAGCGAACAGAGAGGCTATTGCTTCGTGCCAGCAGATCGGCCTGAGTCTGGATGAGTTCGTCAGCCTGGGACTGGAGGCCATGAAGGGCATCGCCGGCGATCTGGGGCTATGATGGGTGGCCCGCGCCTCTAGCCGCCCGCTCTGCGGGGCGGTCTTCTCCTCAACTCCGGATGCGAGTAGTCCGGCTTCCGCCCACTGTTGACCACCTGATCGACCAGAGCGTAGCGCCGCGTTCTGATCAGCCTTTCCAGGAATCTGGACCGGATCTGATTCTGGGACAGCAGTTTCCGGGACAGCCTCGGAGACAGGACCATCTTCAGCAGGCGGCGCAGCGCAGCATGTGTCCAGAGGGTGCGGTTGTCGAGGAGCAGGTTCTGTAGTCTCCCTGTGGTGATGGCGCTGGCCACGACGCGCGCAAAGGTGTCTTTGGGTACGAACATGGTCTCCTTTCTTCTCTCCATGACCCTGTTCCCGGTGGGGCAGAACCTGACGCAGACCCCGCAGCCAATGCAGCGGTCGGCATCAACCCTGGCGTAGGCGTTGCCATTCTGCCCTTCGGACAGAGTGATGGCATTGACAGGACATCGTTCAAGACAAGTGGCACATGCGGTACATTCACCACTGCCATCTCTGGAGACGAAGTTGGTGGTTATCCTCGGATTGTAGCCCAGCTTCCGGTAGGCC
>JAFNFZ010000207.1 GCA_017885485.1 Chloroflexota bacterium | reverse complement strand
ATCCAGTCGTACCTGCAGCTGGCGGTAGCTCTTTGAGGTCATGTGTCCCATTGTGCTTGGCCTCTCTGGTTGACAACCGCTTGTTCGTATCTGTCAGGATAGTATCTCTTCGCTCAAAGCGTGTCAACCTGTAGGGGTCCGGTGACTATCCACTTGTTGGGCCCAGATTCCGACTGCCGCTAAGACTGCTTGGCTCCGTGTTTCGGAATTGGGGATCTGTGGAAACGATAAACCCCCCGAGCGGGGGGTTTATCGTTCAGAAAGGGGGGTGCCTTTCCTCTAAACCTCAAGCCTTAGCTGTATGCCCAGTAATCGGTGTCATCGGGTGTGCCGGTGTGGTAGACCCTCAGGGTCATGGCCACTACCCAGGAAGCCACCAGGCCGATGAACCCCAGTTGGACACTGAAGATATCGGTGCAGAGGCCGAGGGCCACTACCAGGACTCCCAGTCCCATCAGGAAGACCACCAGGGCGTTTATCTCGTTTCTGTCTTCCATTTTGCGCCTCCTTCTGTTATCTGACTTGATGGTAAGCCACTTGAGGGCAGCGGTGTTATCAAGTGCTTTACAGGAAAAGTGTAAACGTGATTACACTCTGGCCATGACACAGCGCACCACTAGAAGGCTTCGCGGGTGCCGATGTCTGGATGTGGGCCTGATGTCGTGCATGATATCGTGCCCTGGTTGACAAGCCTTGTTTGTGATATCATCCCATTCCGAGGGTATCGCACCCAATCTCGGGTCAGGGGGTCAGCAAATGCAGTGGCCCAGGTGTCGGGCTGCACATCATGACGATGCCAAGCTCTGTCCGGAATCCTGCAGCCTATGGCGGTCGTGGAGGACAACATGAAGAATGATATCAAGTCCTTTCTGGCCACATCTCCGATTTTCAGGGACGTCTCAGCTGAACAGTTGGCGGAGATAGCGCCATTGTTCAGGACAGAGCGCCATCAAGCCGGCGCTGTCATTCTCCACCAGGGTGGGTATAGTCCGGCACTCTATTTCCTGCGTTCAGGCCGCCTGGTGGTGTGCACGCGAAGGGGCGAATGCAGGGAGACACTGGCCTACCTGCAACCTCCGGCCATATTGGGCGAGCTTTCGGTTCTCACGGGGGCTTGCTGTGTCGCCGACGTCGAGGTCGAGGTGGATGCAGAACTGGTGCTGTTGCCCAAGGAAGACCTTCCCAGGCTAGCCGCGCACGGCGAGAAGGTCTTCTGGGGACTCCTACAGGAGATTGCAGAGAGGATGCGGGAAAGAGTCACCCTTGGGCAGAAGATTCCGGAACTGCCGACCGTTCTGTTGCACAACCATCCCCATTGGGAAGCCCCGGTCAGTTTTGGTGTAGAGTTGACCCGCTCGCTGGCCCGACAAACCGAGAGGCCGACGCTCCTGGTGAGCATCGGCTCATTGCCCGCCCATGATGTCCGCCGGCTTGATGGCGGCAATCATGCTTGCTCTGTGGCCATTGCCGGGCATGACGAAGGATTGCGTGTCGAGGTGGCCGAGAAGCTTACCTTGTGGAAGGAGCGTTTTGACAACGTGGTCTTGAACCCCGCAGGGCTGCAGGCTGCGTCTATAACGGAGGCAATGAAGGGGTTCGCCAACGTCCGAGGAGATCTGCTCGGCCCGGGCGATCCGCTTCCAGGCGAGGTAGTCGGAGCACATTTCGTGGTCCAGAGTGCGGCGCTCCCCACGCTGCCGTTTCTCGATGGTGGGCACCAACTGGCCTTCGACGTGGCCGCCTCTGAATCGGCTCACCTCGCAGGCCAGGCTGTCGCTCCCCGGTTCCAGCGCACTGTGGATTCTATCGCTCGCCATATTACCGGGATTCAAGTGGGGCTGACACTGGGTGGTGGGGTCGCCTGGGGCATGACGCACGTTGGGGTGCTTTCTGTTCTGGATAAGGCGGGGGTGCCCATTGACTGCATCTCTGGTTCCTCTGCAGGAAGCCTGGCAGGCGGGCTTCGNNTCGGAGCACAGGCCTGACCGCAACTGAGCTGTATGAGGTCGCTGGCTACTTTGCCAAGCACTCGAGACGCTTGTTTGAATGGCGCTTCTGGCACATGTGTTTGCTCAATGAGAGGTTCATCATGAAGATTCTGCGACAGCATTTCGGTGACCGACTGGTAAACCAGACAGAGATCCCCTATTGGGCCAACGCTGTGGACATACAAACCGGTGGCGAATACATCATCAAGACGGGCAGCCTCGTCGAATGCGTGCGCGCCTCGATCAGTCTCCCCGGCGGATTGTCGCCGCGTCAACGTAATGGCCATTTGCTGGTGGATGCCATAGTCGCCAATCCTGTACCAGTGCGCTTGGTACGGCAAATGGGTTGCCGTTTCAACATTGCCGTCAATGCTATGCCCAAGACCGAATCAGAAACCGGGAGAATCCGCGTGGCGGGGCCGCTATCTTTCCAGCAAGTCAACCGCCGATGGCCGTTCAGTGCTCTGCAAATCTTGATCCGTTGCATTCTTGTCGGAGGACATGAAATCGGCCAGTCAGGGGCGGAGAAGGAGGCGGACATAGTGTTAAGGCCGGCGCTGAGCCAGTTTGGAGTGGTTGAGTTCTCTCGCAGCCTTGAAATCGCAGAATCTGGTCGGAGAGCGGCGGAAGAGCAACTGCCCGCCATCCTGGCCGGTTACCGAGATATGAAGGCCCGATCGCTGGGGAAACGGCCACGGGCGGTGTAGACTCACGTCTGAATGGTGCTCGAACGGAGACAGTGAAAGGGAATCACGCGTCATCAGCAGCCAGAAGTTGGGTGGTACCAGGATACTCCATAGGAAGGGAGCGAGGCCATGGAAGTGAAATGTGCCAGGTGTCAGGTCGCAAATCCCGCTGACGCTAAGTTCTGCATCGAATGTGGCAATGCAATGGAATTCCGTTGCCCAAAATGTGGGGCCGTAACGCCCGCTGGAGGCAAGTTCTGCAAGGAGTGTGGCCACGATCTGGGAAAGTCCAAGGCGCCTCCCATCGACTACTCCAGACCCCAGTCCTACACCCCCAGGTTCCTGGCGGACAAGATACTCAAGGACCGCAGCTCTCTAGAAGGAGAGCGCAAGCTGGTCACGGTGCTCTTTGCCGATGTAGCCAACTACACCGCCATGTCAGGGAAACTGGACTCAGAGGAATGCCACCAGATCATGGACGGCTGCTTCCAGATCCTGATGGACGAGATACACCGGTATGAAGGCACCATCAACCAGTTCACTGGAGACGGGGTGATGGCCCTGTTCGGTGCTCCGGTAGCCCATGAAGACCATGCCCAGAGGGCCTGCCATGCTGCCCTGGCCATACAAAGGGCCATAGGGGG
>JAFNFZ010000206.1 GCA_017885485.1 Chloroflexota bacterium | reverse complement strand
TCCACGGAGGCAACGACGTCTCCGACCCCGATGTCCCGGCAGGCGGTTCGTTCAAGATTCACCACAATACCTTCAAGACCGTCACCGGCTACCCCACCTGGACACCCACGCCGTGCAGCATCCGGGGCGTGCCGCTCGTCGGCGCGGAGTTCTACTTCAACTGGTTCTACTATAACGCCGCCTACGAGACCTTCCTGATCTATCAGTCCTGCGGCAACATCGGCGGATCGACGCCCCAGGTGCCCTGGAATAAGGTCTACGCCCACGACAACTGGAGAGGCACGACCCCGCCGTAACAGGGCCTAACCGAGCCCCACCTCCCCGATGTCATTCCCGCGAAAGCGGGAATCCAGGTGGGGATGCGGGTGCGCTCCGAACCCAGCACTCCTGTCCACGTCGGGCGGATCATCGCCGTCCGGACGCAGCCGCCGTACCCTTTGTGCCCAAGCTGAGGTTGAGTATCATAGATCATCGCTCTTGACATTGCCCCGGACTCCAGCCTGGGATCGGGGCAACTACACAGGAGAGGAATACCACGCGGGGGGGTCAAGACTCCCCGCTGTCGCGTGCCTCTGGACCTTCATGACATCCCCCCCTGCGTTGAAGCTGAGGCTGGCTGCTTTCCCGGGGCAGGTCGTGAGTTTTCTGTGACACAGGAGCGTCAGTGTGAGACTCCCCCGTTAGTTGCCCGTGGTAGCTTGAAGTGTGGCAAACCGGCTGACGGAAGCAGGTTCAAGGGTCTGACAGCATTGAGGCTGGGTGTGGTGTGAGGGGAGTGCGCTTGGCGGGGGACGCCAAGGCACCACCTGCCATCCCAGCCTCGCCAATATGATACGTTCTCTGAAACTTGTTGTGCAAGAGATGAATGTCTGAGCACCAGGTGTGGCTCAAATCCATNNGCTCTTGCCATTATTCAGGATGGAGCCATGAAGCACGTCAATGCCACCCTCGTAAAACTCATAGACTATACGGAACGCGAGCTGACCTCCCGACATTTCCTGGAGTTCATTCATCCCGATGACCGACAAATGGTCGCGGAACGCTATGTCAAGAGGTTGCAGGGAGAGGAGGTCCCCTCTGCCTACTCCTTCAGGATCATCGACAAGCAGGGCAATGTGCGGTGGGTGCAACTCAACGCGCTCATGCTTCACTGGGACGGCAAGCCGGCAATTCTCGCCTTCCTGGCCGATATCACCGAGGGGAAGCGGGCGGAGGAGACCCTGCTGCGTCAGGAGAGGCGATTCCAGGCGCTGACAGAGAATTCCTCGGACGCCATTATCATTGTCAGTCGTGAGGGCACTGTCTGCTACGAAAGCCCATCATATGAGCGCATGTCTGGTTTCAAGCCGGAGGAGCGCGTCGGTACAGGGATATACGAGTTCGTTCATCCCGATGACCTCGAGGTGGTGGGCGATACCTTCGGCCGGTTGCTGCAGAATCCCGGCGCCACTCTGCGGGCTGAGGTGCGCATCCAGCATAGGGACGGCTCCTGGCGCACCGTCGAGGCCACCGGAACCAATCTCCTCCACGATGCGGCCGTTGAGGGCATCGTGGTCAATCTCCGCGATATTACTGAGCGTCAGGAAGCCAGGAAGAGACTTGAGCAAAGCCTGGAGAAACTCCAGAGGACCATGGAGGGGGCCATCCAGGCCGTAACAGCCACCGTCGAGTGGAGAGACCCCTTCACTGCCGGTCACCAGCGGCGAGTGGCGCAGCTGGCCTGTGCCATAGCTAAGGAACTGGGTCTTGCGCGCGAACAGATCCAGGTGATCCACATGGCTGGCCTGCTCCATGATATTGGCAAGATCTCCATACCGCACGAGATTCTCAGCAAACCGGGCCGCCTGAGCGATGCCGAAATGGCCATGATCAGGGCTCACTCCCAGGTTGGCTACGACATACTCAAGACCGTGGAGTTCCCCTGGCCCATCGCCGATATGGTCGTTCAGCACCACGAGAGGATCGATGGGTCCGGCTATCCCTCAGGCCTGCGCGAGGAAGAGATCCTCATGGAGGCCCGGATCCTGGCTGTGGCTGATGTTGTGGAAGCCATGACCGCCCACCGTCCCTACCGCAAGGCTCCCGGCATAGACAAGGCCCTGGAGGAGATCTCGCGCAATAGCGGCAGGCTGTATGACACCGACGCGGTGTACGCCTGCTTGAGACTGTTTAACGAGCAAGGATTCAAATTCGAGGAAGACTCCAGTCTATCGCCGGCACCCGTGGTCTGAGAGTCCTTCAGCCGGACGCCCACCTCAGTCCCGATCCCGGTAACGCCACCGCTGTCTGTTCCTGATTGAGCGCGATTTCGGGAAGCCCGTCAGCAGGTTGGGCTGCGCCGTTGGCGGTAGTCCATGTACCGGCTTATGGCGCGCGCGGCACGATACACAGAAGGGTAGAAGGCCACCCTGCTGTCGGCACACATCTTCCGCGTGTCTATCAGGGCCTGCAGGCCGATGTCGCTTTCCACCGCATGCACGATGACGGCCTTCGGCTTGCTCAGGCTGTTGAATGTCTGAAGCGTG
>JAFNFZ010000205.1 GCA_017885485.1 Chloroflexota bacterium | reverse complement strand
ATCTTCGAGGCGGTGAAGCAGACGGCCCTCATTCACAAGAGTGGCTGTGGCACCGGCGTCTCCTTCTCCAGGCTCAGACCGTAGAGCGACCGGGTGGGCTCCACCGGTGGCATTGCCAGTGGCCCCGTCTCTTTCTTGCGCGTCTTTGATATTGCCACCGATGTCATCAAGCAGGGCGGCATGCGTCGGGGCGCCAACATGGCTATCCTCAGCATCGATCACCCCGATATCCTCAAGTTCATCTGTGCCAAGGAGAAGGGGAAGGCCTTCAGCAACTTCAATCTCTCTGTGGCTATGACAGAGGGCTTCATGCAAGCGGTGGACGAGGGGCGCGACTATGATCTCATCAATCCTCATACCGGGCAGGCTGACGGACATCTCAATGCCAGGGAGGTCTTCGACCAGATAGTGGATATGGCCTGGAGAACGGGTGATCCGGGCATCGTCTTCATCGACCGCATCAACCGGGACAATCCCACTCCCAAGCTGGGAATGATCGAGAGCACCAACCCCTGTGGCGAGCAGCCCCTGCTTCCCTATGAGTCGTGCAACCTGGGCTCCATCAATCTGGCCAGAATGCTCCGCGAACGGGGCGGCATGACGGAGATTGACTATGATAAGCTGGCCAGGACCATCCGGCTGGCGGTAAGGTTCCTGGACAATACCATTGAAGTGAACAAGTTCCCCAGTCCCCAGATAGAGAAGATGACCAGGACCACCAGGAAAGTGGGCCTTGGACTAATGGGCTTCGCTGATGCCCTGGTCTGCCTGGGCATACCCTATGACTCCGACAAGGCGTTGGAGGTCGCCGAAAGCGTGATGAGTTTCATCACCAGGGAAGCCACCGCTGCCTCGGCGGAGTTGGCCGAGAAGAGAGGCCCCTTCCCTGCCTTTGAAGGCAGCATCTATGACGTTCCCGGCGGTCCCAAGCTCAGGAATGCCGCCCGTACCACCATTGCTCCCACAGGCACGCTCAGCATCATCGCCGGCTGCTCCAGCGGCATCGAGCCCCTCTTCGCTCTCTCATATATCCGCACTATCCTTGAGGGGGAGCGGTTGCTGGAGATCAACCCCTACTTTGAAGAGGTCGCTCGGAAGGAGGGGTTCTACGACGAAGACCTGATGAAGGAGTTGGCCACCCGGGGAAGCGCTCGCGATATGGACAAAGTGCCCCAGTGGGTACAGCAGGTTTTCGTGACTGCCCACGACATCACGCCGGAGTGGCATGTGAAGACCCAGGCCGCCTTCCAGAAGCATACTGACAACGCTGTCTCTAAGACGGTCAACTTCCCTCATGACGCCACCAAGGAGGACGTGGCCAGGGTCTTTCGGCTGGCCTATGAGCTGGGGTGCAAAGGTATCACCATCTATCGCGATCGGAGCAAGGATAGCCAGGTGTTGAGCGTCAGTCGCGAGGATACGGCTGTCCAGGAGAAGGAAGAGAAAGAGCTCGCACCTGCAGGCCGCGCCCCGCGCAAGCGACCGCGTGTTACCAGCGGGCGCACTGAGAGGGTATCCACCGGCTGCGGTCACATCTACGTCACGGTCAACAGAGACGAGAAGGGCATCTGCGAGGTCTTCTCCACGCTGGGCAAGGCGGGTGGCTGCGCCTCCGCACAGCTCGAAGCCATTTGCCGTCTCATCTCGCTGTCGCTGCGGTCCGGTGTTGGCGTGGATGCCGTTGTCAAGCATCTGAGGGGCATCCGCTGCCCGTCGATTGCTTGGGAGGAGGGGCACGCTGTCCTGTCGTGTCCGGACGCCATTGCCAGCGTCCTGGAGAAGGAAGTCGAGGAGCCTCTGGACAAGCCTGTGGCGGAGAACTCCGTTGTCAGGAATGTTGCCGGCCAGTGTCCCGACTGCGGCAACCTGCTGGTCTATCAGGAGGGCTGCTTCCTCTGCCGCAGTTGTGGCTACACCAAATGCGGGTAGAGTTACTCCGTCATTCAGAAGGAAGGTGTTTCCGTGGAATTGACTCCGCAGCAGAAGGCGGTAGTCGTCGTGGACGTGCAGAAGGACAACGTTGGCCGCTTCTGTCAGGGCATTGTGCCCAACATTCAGCTTCTCTTGAAGGAAGCCAGGGCCAAAGGCATTCTGGTCATCTTTGCGTGTGATAGCCGGTATCCGGACGACTTCATCTTCACCAGGAGTGGCCACCCGGTACGCACCATCCGTGGCACTGAAGGCGTCAAGGTCATACATGAACTGGATCCAGGGCCGACTGATGTGATAGTCGAAAAGAGGATGCTAAGTGCCTTCTTCGCCACCGACCTCGATTTCACGCTGCGGCAAAGAGGTATCAAGCTGCTCATTATCACTGGTGTTGCCACCTGGGCCTGCGTCCTCAAGACTGCCTTTGATGCTGTTGAGTTGGGTTATGATGTAATCATCCCGGCAGATTGCTGTGCCTCGCCATCCCCTGAGGACCACGAATCTGCCTTGAAGGTGCTGGGGCGATTGCGCATAGTCAAGCCGTCCGTCACGGATGTCATTGAGGCTCTCTGATTCCTCACCAGGAGAGTGACACGTCCCATTGTTGAGCGTCACAGTCAGCGTCCCCAACGCTGTCCTGGAGTGATATAATGTCGCCGGAAATGGAGGCACAGCGCCTCGGTCGAAGGGGGAGAGCGTCGACGCTCATCGACTGAGCAAGAGCTTGCCCGCTTTGCTCAGCGCGTATGCCGCTATCATTGAGCAGGTTGGCTCCGGTCCTGCCACGCACCTTCACCGCCGGCCGCCGTCCGGGGCTCACCTTTGGTTTGTGCTTGCTCCCCTGCGGTGGATACGGGATTGGTGGTGGGGATTCTCCATCCGGCCAATTGTCAGATTGTTTGTGGAAACCCACGTGAGTGCCAGGGCGTCTGAGATGGGCCGATTCCTCAGGCCCAAGAGGCTGATGATGGCGGAGGAATCGGGTGATGACATACGCCGACTGGATGAGTGCTTGAGGTCTCTTGCCTATGCCGAGGGCATGGTCGCCGGCGGGAGTCGGTCGTTAGGACCCGTTCGGTACATACCACCGATGGCGTTTGCCCTTTCATGGATCTTGATTGCGCTCAATCCTGCCTTCCGTCAGCTGCAAACTGGGCTGCTGTATTTGGCCCTCAACACCTTTCCGTTTCTCATGCTGCTCGTTTATGCCGTTGTAGTCAGGTTCGGCTTTCGCTGGAAGAGGGCTCTCTTCATCGCCTGGGCCTCGGAGGCTGTCCTCGGGGTTGACAAGACCCGCCTCCCGGAAGCATACAAATCCCCCACCATCTACCAACTGGAGAACCAGGTTCACGTGGACATGGGATTGCGCAAGCACGCGGAGTTTCCTATCGATGTCGTCCTTCACCCGGCACCATACTTGTTTCTAACTGTGCTGGCAGGCTTTCTCATCCTCCTGGCGAGAGGGGATTTGACGGTGGCCCGCTTGTTGACAGTCGCCCTGTTTCAGTTCCTGCTGATCATCCTCTTCCTTGTGCCCGCCGTGGGCGCTGTACGGAGATACAGAGAGCGGAGGAAGGCCGGGCTGGTCTAAGTATGGTCAGGAGCTGGCCGAGACAGCAGTCAACCCTCCAGGATGGCGTCATTCTTCGTCCAGGTGTGCTTCTTCCCGCAAGCAGGGCAGTGGCCCAGGGTGTTCTCCGGCATCTGGGCCTTCTCGAAGGTTGACTTGTCCACCCAGATGCCTGCGGACACCAGCTTCCCAGTTTCAGGGCACTTGATCATCACCTTTGCCATTCTGATCCTCCTCTCTGGCACTGAGTCCCGAAGCGCGTTGCCGCCCCAGCATCCACTTTCCCCTGGTCAGCACTGGTATTGAGTATAAACAATCATTGTTGGTCCTGGAGAGCCTTCTCTGGTTCAGTCCCTCAGCTTCTCCAGCGCCTTCTCCGTCCTGTCCAGACAGTATTCCATGACCATCTCCCGGAACATCGTCTGGGCTTTCTTCCCTTCCTGTGAACCTCCGAGGCTGGCGGACCGCGTCAACATACTCACTTTGACAGGCTGTCCAGAGAACTCTGGGCCATCGTCAGCCAGAAATCCATGCCCATCTCCTCGGACATCGCCACAGCTTCCGTCAAGTGTTGTAGGGCCTTCTCCTTCTGGCCGCTGCCAGCATAGTGCTGTCCGAGGAACATGTGACCCAGCGTGCAATACGGTGCGGCTGCGATTTCCTCCGCGATCTTGATTGCGCGGAGTATGTGCTCCTCTGCTACTGCGCCCTGTGAGCTATCGGCCGCACCCAGCACCGCTCCCAGCATAAGCCTTGAAAGACACTCTGCACCCCTCTCCCCGTTCCTTTGGCTCAACCCCAGGGCCTCTTCGGCACTCCTTTGCGCATTCTTGAGATCACCTGAGAAAAGATGAACCATAGTCAGGCCGACATACGCGGTTGGCAGCATGGATGGTATCCCCGCCTCCGTGTGGATCTTGACGGCTCGTTCCAGATGCCTTCGAGCTGCCTCCATGTCCCCCACGAAGATACAGGCAAAGCCCAATCCGCTGCAGGTGCTGCCCATGACATGCACGCATTGCGTCGCCTCGCAATGTTTGAGTGCTTCGTGGAAGTGCTCGCGGGCGCATCCTCCATCACCCTTGGCGGCAAACACACCACCGTAGTAGGCTTCTGCCATAGCTATGCTATAGGGGTGTTCGATGCCTCGCGCAAATACAACGGCCCTTCGACACAGGTCCTCCGCTTCCCTGAAATGCCCCTGGAACCCTAATGCCGATCCATGGACTCCGAGAAGGGCTGAATAGGTATTGAACGGCCGGCCGAAGAAATCCGACTCCCTGTGGGCTTTCTCAAGCACGGCAACAGCCGGGGGAGCAACCTCACCTACCCTTCGGAACTGACCACCGACAACGGCGTTTACGCATACCTCGAATGAGCTGGCCACCATCATGTCAATGTCCTGCATGTCCTCCGCTTGTTTCAGTGCAGCCTCAGCACACCTCAGCCCTTCGGAGGATCGTCCCTTGGCTGAGAAGCAGCAGCTCAGGATGGTCTGGAAGTTGGCCAGGCTTCTCTCGTCCCCGAGTTCTCGGGACAGCCGTTCCCCCTCCTGCAGGATCTCCACTGAGTCGCCCGGAAAACCTAGGCCGAACATGGGAAAATCCATCAGAAGGCGAACTTCAACGCTAGATCTTCTGTCATGCTCAGTAGGCGGTAGGTTATCAAGTACGCTAAGAGCCTGTTTGTAGTAGCCCAGGGCTTCCCAGAGGGAGAAGTTCAGTGCTGCCTTCTGCCCAGAAAGCCTCAGATAGTGGAAGGCTTTCTCCCAGTCCTCCGCCGCAGAGTAATGGTGGGCCAGGGCCTCGCAGAACTCCTCCAGCTTGTCAGGGTAGAGCTCCTCGATGGCCTTCCCTATCTTCTCGTGGATCTGCTTCCGTCTCTTGAGCAGCAGAGAGTTGTAGGCCACCTCCTGGGTGAGGACATGCTTGAAGACATACTCCAACTCCGGGTAGAGACTCTTCTCGTAGATGAATTCCAGACCC